>CAYVVX010000343.1:0-6248 GCA_964455315.1 uncultured Planctomycetales bacterium
GTTGTGCCCGATCCAGACTCTGGCGGCGTGTTCATCCGCCTCGATGATCGGGTCGGCGCGGTAGAGGTACGGCGCGCCTTGCAGGGTGACCATTGGCGGTTGACTCCACTCGGCGAGATCGCCGTCGATGGTGATGTTTTTGAGGCGGGGGACACGCGCTGCGAATCGCTCGGGATGGATTCGCCTGGCCCAGCGGGCGGCCCGGACGCGGTAATGCAGCACGTTGTCAAATGCCGCCAGGTAGCGCTGGTAGAAGGCGTCGGCCTTGTCCGGCTCGCCGGCCGCGAGCCAGATCTCCGCGCACGGGCGGGCTTCGTCAGGCCACATGCCCCTCGGCTCCGGGTCCGCCTGGCGAAAGTAGCCGATGGCGGCCTCGGTGTTGCCGGCGTCGTGCGCCTGTCGGGCCAGCGTGTAGGCGGCGGCCCGGGCGCTCGGCGCGGTGGGTGACCTCGCCGCCAGTTCTTCCAGCACCCGGGTGGCGTCGCGCTTTTCCCCCGTGCCGTCACGGCAGGCGACGATTTCCCCCGCCGTGATCCGCGCCGCGGGGGCCTTCACGTCGGGATGAATCACCTCGTAATACCCGTCGAGATAATCAATGAATGATCGCTCCGCCGCGGCACATTCTCCGGCCCGTCGATGAATGAATGCCCGCTGATAAGCGGATCGTGCGGCCCACTCGGTGTTCGGGTGTGAGGCAATGACCGCGCCGAACGCGACTGCGCCGGCCGCGTCATCGCCGGTCAGCAGCACCATGCACGCGCGGGTGTAGGCCGCGAATCCTGCGTTGTCGGGCCGGGCGCAGGCCTGCTCCCACGCATCGCAGGCCCTGGCCGCCTCGGCGTAGCGGCCGGCACGGTAGTGCCGCATGACCGCCTCGCGTTCGAGACCCGCGTCCCGCCGCTGTGCCGAGGTGTCCGGCAGCGAGGGCGGCGTGATCCGGCCGGTGACCGGAACGCGCACCTCGGCGAACACCGGCCAATGGTCGGACATGCTGTAGTAACCGACGCAACTGCGCTTCACCTCCACCCGGGGATTCACGAAGATGAAGTCGATCTGGTGGTTGAGCGGAAGGGGCCCGGCGACGCCCGCGGTGCCCTGGACCGACGGGCAGCGGGCGCCGTTGGCGACCTCGCAACTGTTGCGGAAGCCGGCTTTGGCGAAGAGCGGATAGAGCCCCGAATCGGGCGTGAGATTGAAGTCCCCCATGATCGTGCAGGGCCCGTCGAACCCGGCCTGCCCGGCGATATGCCTGCGCAGATCGTCGTCGGACTTGCCCACCGGCCAGATGTGCGTCCCGCCGGCTTGGATCAGCGTGCCCTCCGCGACGCGCAGCCGGACCCAACCCATGCACCAGCGGTTATGTATCGCCCGCTCGACCACGTCGTAACCCATCGCCTCGATAGGCAGCCGGCTCAGCAGGGCCTGGAGGTGATAGCCCTTCTGGAGTGGGTGCGATGGCCAGCGATGGACGTGCATGGGATAACCGCGGTCGGCCAGTGCCACCAGCAGTTCGGCGATGTGGTCGCGCCCGTCGTGCCAGACGGTGCCCACCTCGACCTCGTTGAATCCCGCGACGTCGACGCGGTTGTCGATGATGGTGTCGGCGATCAGCCCGATCTGCCGCCTGCCCAGCGGCAGGCTGGCGGCCGAGCCGACGTTGTAGGTCATCAGCCGATAAGTGGCGGCTGTTTCCGCCCGAGCGGGGGTGGTCGATGAGGGAAAGATGAGGCAGGCGGCGATGAGCCATGCCCCCATGAAGGATCGCGGTGGGGGTGTTCTTTCACTTCTCACTGCTCGCGCCCCATTTCGTTCAGATATTGAAATCCACCGGGCCTTCCTGCTTTTCGTCAGGGGCCAGCCGCTTGCGAACTTTCAGCTCCGGCGGCTTGATGGTCACGGTCGCGTTCGGGGGTGTGCCCACGGTCAGGAACACCGAGCCGCCGATGATCGAACCCTCGCCGACCGTGGTTTCGCCGCCCAGCACAATGGCGTTGGCGTAGATGGTCACGTTGTCCTCCACCGTGGGGTGCCGCTTCTGTCCGCGGATCAGCCGGCCGCGATCGTCCTTGGGGAAGGACAGCGCGCCGAGGGTCACGCCTTGGTAGAGCTTCACGTTGTTGCCGATCCTGCCGGTTTCACCGATGACCACGCCGGTGGCATGGTCGATGAAGAAGTTTCTCCCGATGGTGGCGCCGGGGTGGATGTCCACACCGGTCTGGGTGTGAGCCCACTCGGTCATGATCCGCGGAATCAGCGGCACGCCCATCAGGTACAACTCGTGGGCGAAGCGGTACACCGACACCGCCAGCACGCCGGGATACGCCAGGATCACCTCGTCGGTGTTGGTCGCCGCCGGGTCGCCGTCGAACGCCGCCTGTACGTCCCCGGCCAGGAGTTCGCGGATCGCCGGCAGCCGGACGATGAAGTCCATGGTGATCCGCCGGGCCTTGCGGTCGCAGGGGGCGTGTTCCGGCCCGGCCCGGCCTTCGGTCTCCTCGGCATAGCAGAGGGCCTGGTAGATCTGCTCGAAAAGCTTCTCGCCGAGCCGCGGCAGGAGTTCGCCGACGTGGAATTTCACGTTGTGCTGGTTGAGGTTCTGCCGGCCGAAGTAGCCGGGGTACGCCAGTTCGAGCAGGAGGTCCATGACCTCGACGATCTCCCCCCGGCTGGGCAGAAAGGCCCGGTCGATGTGGCGGGTGCGCTCATCGCCGTTGTAGCTGGCCACCAGGCTGTCCACGAGTTGGGGAAGCTGATCGCCAATTTGGAATTTCACCGGCATACACGTCTCCTAACGCCTGTGTGGGTGGCGCGTGGGTCGGCCTTCGAGATCATCGCTCCGTGAATACGTCGGCCGGGGCTTGCCCGACACGCCGCCGTGGTTCTACAATACCCGAACTCCGTCCCTCGCGGGAGGTTGGCGCGGCCTGGACGCGGGGACGACCGGTTCCTGGTACGACACCCTGACAACCCAAGGGAGGATTGCGATGCGTCGTCTCTGCACCCTGGCGATCGTGCTGTCCGTCGCAGGCTCAGCTTGTGACACTATTTTTGTCCCACCGCCCGCCGATCCCACCGGCCCCAACGGCACCGGACTGAAGATTTCCGTGGTGGTCCCCGACACGGCGTACTCCGTGGCGATCGCGGTCGCCCCGGACGGGCGGGTCTTCTATACCGAGAAGGAGACCGGTAAGGTCAGGATCGTCACGCCGGCCGGCACCCTGCTGGCGACGTCGTTTGCCGACGTGCCGGTGGTGGCCAACTCGGAGCGCGGGCTGCTGGGCATCGCCCTGCATCCCGATTTCGCCTCCAACGGCTACGTCTACGTGTTTTACACCCGGTCCAGCGGCGATGACAATCGGGACAGTGCTTCCGTGGTGGACAACCGCGTGGTCCGCTTCACCGCCGACGGTGATGTGGCCGACGGAGACGAGGAACTGATCGTCAGCCTGCCGGCCACTCCCGGCCCTCGGCACAACGGCGGCAACCTGCATTTCGGGCCTGACGGCAAACTGTATGTCACTCTGGGCGATCTGGCCGACAGCGCCAACTCCCAGGACCCCGATGTGCTTCCAGGTCGGATTCTGCGCTACAACGACGACGGCACCATCCCCACGGACAACCCCTTCGGCGGGACCAACCCGACCTTCGCCCTCGGGCTGCGCAACAGCTTCGACTTCGATTTCGACCCCGTTTCCGGAACCCTGTTCGCCAGCGAGAACGGTACCAACGAGACCGACGAGGTCAACCGTCTCCCCGCGGCGGCCAACGGCGGCTGGCCCCATGTCGAGGGTGTGGCCGCGACCCCGCCGGTGGAGGTTGTTACGGGTGATTACGTTGATCCGGTGGTCGCGACTCAGGGCGTGGTGGTGCCCACCGGCATCGCCTTCGCGCCCGACGACACCTTCGGCGCTTCGCCCGCGAACCCGTTCTACCTCGGCGAGTTCAACACCGGGCGGATCATCCGCTACACGCTCAACGACGACCGCACCGCGGTTGCCGCCCAGAGAACCTGGGCCCAGGGCTTCAGCGGCGGGATCACCGACCTGACTTTCGCCCCCGACGGCTCCATGTATGTCTGTACCACCACGGCCATTCTGAAGGTGACCCCGGCCAACTGACCGTCCGATGATCGCCGGTGCCCGCATCATCGACGCCTCCTCCGACGAACGGTAGAATCCAGCGGCATTGTCGCTGAGATCGTCCACCGTTGAGGAGCACCGTTGATGCACCGATTCGTCCTACTTGGCATTCTGCCGCTTCTGGTTTCGGGTGTGCTGTTCATTGTGCCGGCCGCCCGCGCCGCCGAGCCGGTTTCGTCACAGCGCGAAGGCAATCCCTTCGGTATCAACCTCGGCTGGGAGCCGGGCTGGGGCACGGTCGGCACGGTCCGCCTGCTCAGTCAGGCCCGCACTCTGGTCGGTGACTGGGGCTGGCTACGCCACGGCACCGACCCCAAGGACAACCTCGAAGCCACCGCCCGGTCCGTGGCCATGATCCGCGCCCATCGACTCCGTTTCGTCTCCGGGGGAGCCTACCCGGACCGCAAGTTCCTGGAGGAAGGAAAGGCCTATCCCCGGCTGGACCCCGACGGCACCATGGGTTCGGCGGCGCGGGATAGGGCCGCCGCCTGGCGGAAGGCCTATGCGGCGGGCATTCCCTTCTACGCCGTCGAGGTGCTCAACGAGGTCAACATCGGCAACGGGTGGCCGCCGGAGAAGTACGCCCGTTACCTCTATGACTACGCGGTGGCGGTCAAGGCGGCCTACCCCGGGATCAAGGTCTGTTCCTGCGGCATGGCCGGCAGCGGGGACCAGTATTACGACAAGATGCTGACGGCGATGCCGGAGCTCAAGCGGGTGGTCGACTTCTGGGGGCTGCATCCCTACGGCGCCAACAACCCGCCGGAGAAGGAGCCCGCCGAGACCACGCTGCGCAGTCACGAGCTGACCGCCCGGGTGCTGGCCAGGCACGGCGTGTCGCCGATCCGGTTGATGTGCACGGAGACCGGCTACGAACTGGAGATCGGCGACACGGGCAAGAACACGCAATACCCGCCGATCCGGGAGGACAACCGGGCCGAGTACATGGCCCGCGCGTTCCGTGATTACTACCTGCCCGACGAGCGCATCGAGATGGTCGCCCCGTTCATGCTCTGGGATCTGCCCTGGCACGGCTGGGACGGCTGGCAGTTTATGAACCATGACGGGACCACGAAGCCGATCTACGATGCGATCGCGGCAATGGACAAGCCCGCGGGCAGCGACTGGCTGCCCACCGGTGACGGCGCTATCGAAGGGCAGCTCACCTGGGGCCGCAGGAACATCGGCGTGCCGCGCGTCGTTGTCTACACCGAGCCGGGATACTACGGCGACGTGACCGACAGCGCGGGGCGATTCCGCATTCGTGACCTGCCGCCGGGCGATTACACGGTGAAGGCGTTCGCCGACGGCTGGACCAATCTGCCCCCGCGCCGGGTCCGCGTCGGCGGCGGGACGGTGTCTGTGGAAGCCTCGCTCGATCGGGCCAGCCTGGTGCCCGCGGGATTCGATCCACAAAGCGGCACCGCCCACGGCTGGTCGCCGCTCTCCAGGGATGCCGGCTTCACCATGAAGGTGGACAGCCGGACCACTTATCGCGATCGGCCGACCCTCCGGTTGACCGCTCGCCGGGAAACCAGCAATGGGGTTTACTCCTATGGCGCCTACAACTCCGCGTATCCCAACGAGGTGCAGGTCGCCGAGGTGTACGTCCGGTCGAGCAACGCCCGGGCGGATCAGGGGGCCGGGCCCTGGCTGGAACTGTCCCTCACCAATGGGCGCGGTGAGCTGCTCAGCAGCGCCAGGGCGTATACCGCCAACTTCACCCCCGACGGCAGGTGGTACCGCATCACCGCGGCCGTGCTCGGTCCGCCGCGGACCTCGCGCGTGCGGTTGTCGATCGGCATCGATCAGGCCGCCGGCGACTTCTGGTTCAGCGAGCCCTTCGTCGGCGAGGCTGACTTTCCCCTGCCCTCCGACGACACGTACATCAGCACCGGCTATTTCGCGCCGCTCCACGATTCTAATGACAAGCTCTTCGCCCAGCGCCCCAGCCCGCTGCCCCCTGCCAAGGGCGCCCGGACCGCGGTCGTCACCGGGGAGGTACGCGATTTCCGCGGCCGGCCGCTGCCCCGGGCCACGGTGGCCAGTGATGATCCGCTGATGGTGGGCCTGACCGATGGTGCCGGCCGCTATGAGATGGAGCTGCCG
>CAYVVX010000344.1:0-6231 GCA_964455315.1 uncultured Planctomycetales bacterium
AGCTGGAGTCGGGTCTGCTTGGAGCTGTCGCCGTCGGGAATCCCCTTCTCCAGGGGAGCGAAGACGCGGGCCGCCTCGTTGACCTCGAGCAGGAACTGCTTGAACTTCTCGTAGGGTACGGTGTCCAGGCCGCCGCCGGCGTAAGGCCAGCCCTCGCCGGCCTGCCCACCGGAGAAGTAACGGTTCTGCACACCCCGAAGGATGTCGGTCAGTTCGGCGCTGAGCAACTGGCGTCCGCGCTCGCTCAGCCCCTGCACCGCCCCGGTCAGCTTCTCGTCCCCGAGCCGGTATTGCTCGCGCAGGGTGGCGATGCGATCCCAGTCGATGGGAGCCTGTTCGCGAATGTCGGGTGTGAACTGCCGCGGCAGCTCGCGATTGGACGCCAGCGCCGAAGCGAACTGGTTGAAGGAACGCTCGAAGTCGATCGCAATCGCCTCCCAGGGCTGCAGCGCCCCGGTGGGATCAGGCGAAGGCTGCTGGGCCTGGACCGCGAACTGTCCGTTGGATGCGGCCCAGGAGCCGCGCATGGCGACATCGAACCAGTCGCGGGCCTTGTGCCACTCGGGGTCGGTCTGCTCGCCCCACCAGCCGCGCTTGGGATTCCAGGTCGCCCAGCGTACCTGCTGCAGCACCTCGCTCAGGGCCATGCGCAACTCGCGCCCGATGGTCACCGGATCGGGATCGGTGGGCGCCCGGCGATCGCTGAACGCCGTGGTCAGACCGGACCAGTTGCCGGCCCGCTCAGTCATCAGCTTGTCGAACAACGGCAGGTTCTTCTTCTGATACGCCTCCGACCAGGCCTTGATATAGGCATCGGCGTAAAGTCGACCCGCGCTGTCCAGGCCCTGAACACAGCGATCGTTGAGCCGGGTACTGTCCTCCGTGCCGGTGAGGAACCGTGACTCGTCAAACTGCGGAAGGTAGACGCGCAGCTTCACGAAATCCCAGACCACGTCGTTCAGGAAGGTATGCGTGGCGCTGCGCGGCACACCGCCCTCACCGCCGGCTGCCGCCACGGCGGTCGGCTCCGCGGGGCGCACGGGCGCGACCGGTTCGCGCGGCGGATCCTGGTCGGGACGGCGCGCGGCTCCGTCGTCCGGGCGACGGAGGGTGGTGCCCTCGGGCGCGCGGGGCGGTTCGGAATCCGGGCGACGAATGGCCGGGGCCTCGGGTGGACTGACCTCCTGGGTGGCGGGCGCGTCCGGCCGACGGATGGCGGACGCGGGATCGCTGGTGTCCTTCGGCTCCACGGGCAGCGGTATCTGATACGCCGAGGCGTCGGGGCTGCGACTGTTCCACAGCGGATTGGCGGTGTACAGTTCCGCATACCCCCAGGGACCGAGCTTGTCCAGCCGGGTGGCGATGGTGGTGAGCAGAATGGTGCCCTCACCCTTGATGATCAGGCCCTGGTACGCCTGATACAGCGCTTCCAGTTCCGGTTTGCGCCAGCGCTGATGCAGTTCGCCGATGGTCAGGCCGCCAGCACCTCCCGCGGCGGCTCCAGCACCGCCTTTGGGCTGCTCGAACAGGGCCTTTTCCAGAACGGCGATCCACTCCTTGGGGGTCTGGGCGCGGAGGTCGCCGGCCGGATCGAAACTGGCCTTGACCAACTGGGCGTTGATCTCGCCGAGTACTCTCTTCACCGAATCGGTCTGGGCTGACAATTGGAGCACATCATCCTGCGGCTCCGAGCCGGCCAGTCTCAGCGCGATCATGTGCGCGTAGTAGACATGCACTTCCTGCACGAATTTGGGGAAGTTCTCGCCAAAGAAGTCATCCATCCAGCGCTGCTCGGTCAGCTTCGCCTCCTTGAGGCTGTCATAGCAGACCCGGTCCAGCCCGCGAATGTTCGACGACTCGCTCTCGCCCCTGCTGAGCCAGCCGATGGTTTCCACCACCTTGGGGTCCGAGGAGCGCATCGATACCACCGCGGGAGCGGAGCTGGCAGCCTGCCCGGTATACGCTTCGAGAAGCTCCTGCTGGTAATCGATCCAATGCTGCCGGGCGGCGAGGATGGCCCCCTGCAGCGTGGGAATGCGCACGAACTGGTTGCGGTCCTCACGGATCTTCCAGGTGCATTCGGCCGGGTCCGCGGCGCCGGCGAACCGCTGGTAGCCGTCGGTAAACTGCTTCTGAAAGTCCATCAGCTCCTGCTGGGTGTCGATGTCGGCGGCCTTGGAGGCGAGCATCTCCCCGTAGGCGGACTCCGCCTGGGCACACAGGTCGGCGATGCGCATCCATTCACCGATCGCCGGGTTGGGATTCCTGCCGGCGATGACCGCGTAGCCTTCCATGAAACGATGCACGTTGGCGATGCCGGCCCGCACGGTCTCGGCCGGCTGAATACCGGGCGTCAGCCGCAGCAGCCGGGCGGGGTTCTTCCAGTCACCCAGGCTGGTATCCTTGATGGTCGAGAAATAAATCCCCGCCGACTTGTCGAAGGACGCCTTCTGGGCAACCACCGGGGCGTCCCTGTCGGTGACCACCCGGCACAGCTTCTGGAAGCTCTCGTAGGTCAGCTCGGACGGGGGCTTGTCCACGTCGGCGAGTCCCAGCCACAGGAGGTACTGCTTGAGCGATTCCTGGTAATCGGCGGCCGCGGCGATCGCTTCCTTGCCCTCCCGGGCGTTGGCCAGTTGTGTCGTGCGCAGGGCCTTGTCCACGTCGGCCAGCGTCTTGCCCAGCAGCGCCTTCTCGAACAACCGCACCTGGATCAGGGTCAGGTCGCGAATCGGTTCCTGGGCACCGATACCGAGTGACAGCACCCGCGCCGGCCAGGGATTGCCGCGCAGGGTCTCGACGTCGCCGACCAGCTTCTCCACGCCGGCCATCGCGGTCTGGGGAACGGAGAGCTGCGTCGGGGCCAGGCGGGCGTGTTCGCGCGGGGTGCCGATCAGCTTGCTGAACGACAGGATGGACCAGGTGAAAGCCCCCGCCAGCAGCAGCGCCAGCACGCCGCTGCCGATCTTGAGCATGCGGCTGAGTTTGCGGTTGCGGACCACCTGCTGTTCGTTGCGGAAGACCAGGCCGTACTCGGGAAAGACCTTGCGGAAGAGCAGATCCTTCACGAAGTGCGGGCGGGGCTGCGGGTACAGGCTTTCCAGCGGGGGAAACTGATCGGCGGCCTCGTTGCCGAGCCGCTCGGTGAGGTGCTTGAGGATGACACCGCCGACCTGGGTGGCGCTGGTGAAGTAGATGCCGCGGAAGATCAGGTTCTTGATCGCCCGCGGGTTCTTGATCATGGGGAAGAGCGTGCGGATGTAGGTCTTGAGCGGATCAGAGATCTGCCGAAACTCCTCCGGGAAGCTGTAGGCCAGCCCCAGCTCGATCTCGTCCACCTCGTCATTGAGGCGGCGGATGCGCAGCTCGTTGAGGCGACCGTAGAGGCCATCGAGATCATTGCCGAAGGTTTCCGGGTCGTACAGCTCATTGAACTCGCCGGGCCGGGACCAGCCGAAGATCTGGTTCTTGATGGTGATGTCGCGCTCGGCACGGTCGAAGAACTGCATGAAGCCGAGGATCTTGTCGCACTTGGTGATGACCAGGTAGGTCGCGAAGGTCACGCCCAGCTTGGTCTGCAGGTCGCGAAGCCGCTCCAGCGCGGTGTTGGCGTCCTGTTCGTGCTTTTCCGGGGAATCCTGGAGCAGGTGCTCGATGGACACACAGACCAGCGCGCCGTTGATGGGATAGCCCTTGCGGCCCTTGCCGATGGTGTCCAGGAAGGAGGACCACTCGCGGCGGTCGGCGTCGTCCTGGGGGTTGCACAGCCGCCCGGCCATGTCGACGAACACGGCGTCCTCGGTGAACCACCAGTTGTAGTTGAGGGTGCCGAGCTGGTAGCCCTCGGGCTTGCCCAGGGAGAAGACCAGCCCGCCCTCGTTGATGAGCTTGGTCTTGCCGCAGCCGGAGTCGCCGATCACGATGTACCAGGGCAGGTCGTAGACGTTGACCCCGGCGTTCTTACGCATGTCCTTGATGGCGTTGAAGAATTTCTCGGTGTTGCCCTTGGCGGCGGCCCGGGCATCCATCGAGACCATGCCGCCTTCGCCGGCACCGGCCAGTTCCGCTTCCATCCGCTTGCGGCGCGAGGCCGACTTGCCGCCGAAGATCTTGGTGATCAGGAAGCCGAGCAGGCTGATGACGCCGATGACCACGGCGATGCCGAGGATCAGGTAGATGGTCGGTGTGGTTGGAAAGAAGAATCTCTTGAGCAGGTAGATGGCGCCGATGGGCGAGCCCAGGCCGGCCATCGCGACCATCATGCGAACCTCCGGCGGGAGGTTCTTGAACATGGTAATCAGCTTCTTCATAGGTCCGCCTGTTGGTCAGAGGCCGCCAGGCACCCGGAGAGGGCCGGCGGGCCTGTTGTCACGATTGCCGGATCAGTTCGATGTGGCCGCGGCGGCCGGTTCCGAAACGCCGCCGACGGGCACGTTCTGCATCTCTTCGGCCTTGGCGCGAATCTCGCCGACCGCGTTGCTCCAGGCGACGCGGAAGGCGATGCCCGAGGATACGACAATCACGCCAAAGACCATCAGCACCATCGCCAGGCTCATGCCCAGACGGTAATCCACCTTGACTTCCTGGTTGTGCCGGTAGGCGTCGGGGAACATCTCCTTGGCCCGCGTTGATCCGTACGCCGGGAGCCGGGCGAAAAGGCGCCGGGTGTAATCGGCCAGCTCCTGCTCGCGCCCGTCGTACATGCCCTTGAAGCCGAGGCGCAGGCACACGAAATAGAGGTTGAGCAGCCCGCCGAGTTCATCCTTGTCCCGGCGGTCGCGGCGCTCGGCGACCTCGTACTCCTTCTGAACCTCCTCGCAATCCTCGTAGAACTTCTCGCCGCCCAGTGCCTCGATGTGGTCGAGCACCTGGGGATCGGTCTCGAAACGGTTGTTGAACCAGTAGCTGCGCCCCTCCCACTCGGAGTTGAGCATCTTGTAGTCGATGAGGTAGATCAGCATTGGCTTGACCCGGTCGTGCCAGTTCTTCTCCAGCGCGGGGTCATCACGGAACAGATCCTCCGCGTCGCGGATCGCCGAGAGGCCCTCGTAACGGACCTGCTCGGGCGCCGGCACGGTTCCGTGCTTGAGCTGGCGCACGAAGTTGGTGAGGAACTCGAAGACCGGCCAGCAGGCCTCGGTCATCCGGTCGGACATGCGTTCCTGGGTCTCAGGCATGGCTCTCTTTTAATTCGGCTTGGTGACCACGTACAGCGAAGGGCTGAACCGCTCCATCGCGGTCATCTGCCCTTCCCGAATGCTCATGCGAATGCCCCGCTCCTGCTCGCACTCCTTCCAATAGTCGGTGCGGTCGGGCCCCATGGTCTTGTCCACCTTGAAGTAGTGGAGCCCCTGGCGCCGCGGGAGCGTCCCCGCAGGGACCGCCCTGACCTGCAGCCGCAGCCCGCGAACGGCGATGTTGTGAATCCGCGGCGAGCGCTTGGGTGATGCCAGCTTCATGTCCAGCGACCCGTAGATGAGGCGCTCCAGCTCGTTGATCTCCATGTCCTCGGCGGTGAGCCCGACGAACATCTCGGCGTTATCGTCGATCCACTTGCGATCCAGCTCGACCTCCAGGCCCTCCATGCCGCGCTCGTCCTTGGTCCGGGCGAAGCGGCGCTCGACGTAGGAAATCGGGCGCATGGCCTCCAGCAGCGTGATCAGCCACCGGCGGACGCGGTCGAAGCACACGCCGGGATGATCGTGGTCGTACTGCGGCAGGGCACCGGGCACCAGATCGTCGTGAAAGACCGACAGATGACCAATCAACCGGGCCAGTTGCACGAACATGTCGAACGGATGCAGCACCGGGCACTGCAGCATGGCCTTGAGCTGGGCCCGGGCCTCGTTGAGCACGTGGAGTTTGAGCAGGTGCTCGGTGTTGGCGGCCACCCCGTCGGTGAACAGCATGCGGTTTTCGCGGGCCTCGTTGGCCATCAGCTCATCCTTGGCCTCGACCTGGTCGGACAGCGAATTGAGCATGCCGCTGAGGCCGGCATCGGCCTGGGCGGCCAGGATGGGGCCCGCGCCGAGATCGTCCATCTCCGGCAGGGCGCCGGGGCGGTCGCTGCGCTTGACCCGCCCGACGCGAACCACCTCGAAGCCGGTCATGTCCTCGCCCTGCACGAAGAGGCGACCACGCATGCGGCGAACGTAAAGCGTCTGGGGGTTGGCGCCGGTGTTCTCATCGCGGCGGGTCAGGGCATGCGGCTCGTAGCGCGGCGAGCCGGTG
>CAYVVX010000345.1:0-3523 GCA_964455315.1 uncultured Planctomycetales bacterium
GCTGCTCATCGTGCTGTCGAGCGTGGGCGGCATTCTGCGGCGACGTTGGCGTCTTGGTGCAGGGTATAGAGCAGGCTGCCAAGCCGGTCTGCCAGCAGCAACTGCCCATCCCCGGCGCAAGCCAGCCCGGCGCTCCTGCCCTTGAAGGCGCCAATCCATGGTGGTTGAGACTCCTGCCGGCCCCTTGATCGTATCGAACCGTCGGCGATAAGCGGAGTGGTCAACAGAGGCAGCGGCTGTTACGTCTTAGCGTTCGCTGACCACGTTGGTGCGCAGCGTGGCGGTGGCCGGGTGGATGGGCAGCCGGCCGAGGGAAGCGGGTGACGGGGGGTTGATGGTGACGAACTCAACCCGGCCTTGCTCGGGGCTGAGGGGCAGTTCACGGATGGGGATAGCCGATTTCGGGGGGGCGGTCTTGCGGCGGATGCCGCCGCGCATGAGGCGGAAGGCCCAGCCCAGGGTGCGGCGGACGGTCAGGGCGGCGCCCCACATGCCGATGACCTGCATGCCCGCGTCGGCCAGGTACAGCTTGGTGCGCGGGCGGACGATGGCCCAGGCGAACCGCAGGGGGTTATAGAAGTACAGGTAGTTCAACATGATGTTGAACTGCTTCTTCCAGGGCTTGGGATGGTCGGAGGCGACCACGTAGTTGGCGTCGAGCATGTAATTCTCGACCTTCCGGCCGTCGACCGACTCGTAGGCCAGGCCGGACGTGAACGCCTCCTCGTAAAGCTTGCTGCCGGTGGCGGGGGTCATCATGAGCACCTGCACGCTGGGCGCGCCGGCCCGGCGGAGCATGCGCACCTGGTTGATGAGCCCGTAGGGCGAGCCGGGGGTATAGAGCGGCTGCTTGTCGTGGTGCATCATCATGGGCATGGGGCAGATGCCATGCTTCTGCATGAGGCGGAACGCCTCCTCGGTCTTGCTGACCGATTGGCCTTTCTTGACCAGGGTGGCGGTCATGTCCTCGACCCCGAGCCACAGGGCCCGGATGCCGGCGTTGCGCATCAGGGGCATGTACTCGGCGAGCTGCAGGGTGTCGTGGACGGTGACCTCGGTGCCCCAGCGGACGTGCTTGCGGAAGGGCTTGCGGTCCTTGCGGCTGCGGGACAGCGTCTCGACGATGTCGAGCGTGCGCTCCTTGCTGTTGAAGAAGTTGTCGTCGGCCCCGAAGTAGTAGCGCAGGCCGTAGATGTCGTTGAGCCGGGTGAACTCCTCGGCGATGCGGGCTCCGCTCTTCACGCGATGCTGCCGCTGGTTGTACGCCGGGATCGGGCAGTAGGGGCAGGCGAACTTGCAGCCGAAAGTCAGCACCAGCGACGAGATGGGGCTGTACTTGCGGACCAGGTTCGCGGGTAGCGGTTGCGCGGCCAGCTCCTCACCGCGGCTGGGCGCCTCGAGCACGCCGTAGCCGAGCACCGGGTCGGGCAGTTCGTCGAGATCGCCGAGCAGGCGCTGCACGCCGGTGTTGACCAGCTCGGCCGGTCGGCCGCCGGCATCGCCGAGCGGATACATGAGCCCGGGAATGGCGTCCAGCAGGCCGCTGTCGCGCACGCGGAGGAAGGTCGAGCGCAGTGACTCGCCTTCGGATTTCATGCTCAGCAGAAGTTCCAGCAGGCTGAGCAGCACGTATTCCTCACCGGTGACGGCCACATCGGCGCCCCAGGGATCGTTCGGATCGGCGCCGAAGACGTCCCACGGCTCGTACACCACCTTGGCTCCGCCGGCGATGATCAGCGGGCGATGCTTCAGATCGATGCGGCAGGCGTCCTTGATCAGGGCGTGGCACTCGGCGGTGTGGATCTGCATGCTGGAAACCATGAACAGGTCGGGGATGCGACCGTCCACGCGCATGCGGCTGGGGCGGAAATTGCGGTTCCACTGCTGGAGCACGATGCGGGTCTTGGCGAAGCCGGCGTCGACCATGGCCGAACCGATCGCGCGCACTCCGGCCGGGGCCATGCGCTTGTCAGCGAAGATGAACGGCAGCATGCGGGTGCGATGGTCGAAGGCGCAGGCGATGACGGCGGTGAGATCGTGGCGTCGGGCGAGCCGGCGGAGCGCTTCGCGCTTGGCGGTCATCTCGCCGGGTTTCAGCAGCTCATCGCCCCGTTCACGGCGCGGTAATTCCATCTCGGCATGCTCCGGGTAGAGTGGGACCGGCCCCTTGCCAGGGATGTTTATCCGGCCCCATCCCACCAAGATAGGCAGACCGGGGCCGATTGTCGAGCATTGCGGCGCAAGAAGTTGTGAAATCGGGGTTTCCGGACGGTGCGGGGGTACGGAGCCCTCAGGACGGCTCAGGTTCGGATGCCCTCGGGGACCTGCTCGGCTTCGTCGAGGGACTCTTCCAGGGCGGCCTGCTCGGGTCGCTGGAACTGGCTGGCCAGGTGTACCGGTGAGGTGGCGGCGGCGAGCCCGCCGTTGCGGAACCCGAGGAGCTGAACGGCGGCGGCGACGAGGTTGAAGCCGGCCTGGCCGATGATGGCCACGAAGACGCCGTCGACGGCGGAGAGGTCGGCGAACCAGGCGACGGCGAGGAGCATCAGCAGCCCGGCCAGATGCCCGCCGGCGACCCAGCCGGTTCGGCCGGAGCGGGTGTGCAGGGCGGTGATGAGGAAGTTGAGCACGTGGATGACGGGCACGGGGATGAGCAGGAGCAGCGAGGTGAAGGTGAGCTGCTGGATGATGACGTTGTCGAGCTTGAACCAGCCGATGAAGATGGTCTCGTGCAGCGGGGTCAGGGCCAGCAGGATAATCACCGCGGTCAGCCCGGCGAGGATGAATCCGGCGAAGCGGAGGATCACCCGGAGATTCTGCCGCGAGGTGGCGTGGGTGATGACCACGGGCTGGACGGTCATCAGCATGCTGAAGAGTACCCAGGCGGTGTCGCGCATGAGGTTGAACGTGGCCCCGTTTTCGGCAGCGCGGTAACCGGTGTTGATGATGTGGATGAGCAGCGGGTCGGTGAGCTTGTTGAACACGCTGCCGCCCATGAGCGGGAGGGCGTAGCGGGCGAACTGGGGGTAGCTCAGGCAGGGCCCGGCGACGCGGCGGGTCCACTGCGGCTTGCGACGGAGGGTGACCAGGACGAAGACGGTCTCGGCGCCGATGCCCAGCAGGTAGGTGAATCCGCCCAGCACCGGTCCGGTCAGCTCGTGTCGGACGGCATAACCGAAGACGAACACGGCCATGGTGGTCAGGCGCATGGCCGTGCCGACGCCCACGTACCAGGCCTGGTTGTTGGTGATGTGGCAGCCCTGGCCCAGGCCCCGCAGGGCGACGAGGATGGGCACAGGGACGAACACGAGCATGCCGCGGCGGGCGAGGGCTTCAATGTCCGGGTCGGCGCCGAGCACGCGGGCGAAGAACGGGTGGCCGATGATGTCGATCTGGCTGACGGCGAATATGAGAGCGCTGCAGAAGGCTGAAGCGGTGATCATGAACCCTGCGAAGCGGAACAGGGATCGTCGATCGGTGATGGTGCGAATGGCGACGTTGCGGGCGACGAAGATCTCTCCCG
>CAYVVX010000345.1:3533-6208 GCA_964455315.1 uncultured Planctomycetales bacterium
CGAAGGTGGGGCTGTAGATCAGCAGGCTGGTGGCGAAGGTCATCAGGAAGGCGGACAGGTGGACGCGCTCGCCGGCGGCGTCATAGATCCAGGTGATGCCGTTGCTGACCATGGGGGCCGCGCCGGACATCATCAGGAAGGTCAGCGCCAGCGGCAGGCTGAACTTGAACAGGAAGCCAACGGTGACCGGCCGGGATGGCGGGATGGCGGGCAGGGTTGCGTCCTCTGAGAGGGGTCCGGAGGTGCCGGGCACAGCGGTCGCTTCGGAGGCGGCGGCGGTTCGGGGTGGTCGGGAGAAATCAGGCATCAATGGACAGTCACAACCAGCGTTGGCGAGTGGGCTTGCGTCAGGGCCGGCACATCATACGGTCCGCGGCCGAGGATGGCGAATCGGTGCTGGTAAGTGAACCTATCTCAGAGAGGAAACGTGAAGATCCGTGAGGTAGCGTGAGAATCCAGCCATGAGAAGCGGGGAGGGGGCAAAAATGCGTCGGCAGAAAACCGTGTTCCTGATAGCGCCAAGGGGGGTGGCGAAAAGGGCTGGTATCCCATAAACGGGGGCGGAAATCGCCTGGCTGGGGCCGAATCCTTCTGAGATAGGTTCATTCTGGTGGGCTCCGTATTTGGCGTCAAGGTACGGTGTTCGCAGGGGTTACGGCGGAAACGGGGTGAAGCGGCCGGGAGCCGTCGGCGGCGGGTTTCGGCAGCCTCCGGCGTTTTCGTCCGAGCGGGGTGCCCCGTTTCGCCTGGTGCCATCTTCCCTATCTTGACAGGCTGATCGGGGGTGGTGGGTCGGGGCCTGGTGGATGACGGGGATGTATCACGGCGAATCAGTGGGTTGGGGAGCGGGGCCTGGTCGCGGGCGGGCTGGGCGGCGGCCTGGTGGTCAGGGTGTCGCGGGCTGGGGCGTTCGATTCTCATTCGGGGGCCATTGCCTCTTCCATACTATCCTGCCGACGGGGCACCATCATCGGCTGGACCTTTACCCCGCCGCTTCCCAGTTGGGCGCCGCTTCGATAACTCAGCCAGTTCAGAAATGGTGTCGGCCAGCGGATGTTCTTGGATCTGGGCATTCTCGGCGACACGGGTGAGCAACTCGCGCAACACGGGTAGTTGCTCCATGATCTGCCCCCAGGCTTTTTGCCGCGCAGGCTCGCTCCTGATCTGATCCAGTAATCCCTCCGGCTCTATTCCCTCGGGGCTGGCATGAGAGGCATCCAGGAAGAGCTGTTTGGCGAAGCGTTCGGCCCGTGCGACGTCATGGCCATCCAGACCGAACTGATCAGGCATCTCCGCCATGAGTTGCATGAGGAGTGCGGTCGAATTCCCGGTGGCGACGGCGGATGAGGCTGCCTTGAACAGTTCAGGGTTCCCGCTGATCTTCTGTACGAGACTGTCCAAATCACCGCCGAGAATCTTCTGGAGCCCAAGTAGAAACAGCCTGGACAGATCCTGCACGTAGCCTGCTAACGCGACGGTGACCGCGGGCCAAGTGACTCCCTTGGGGGGCCAAGCCACCATATTAAATGGTGGGGGTTCGTGGTAGTCGAGGATCGGCCAACCACGGTTGTCATCAAACAACCATTCGATATCTACGTTCAAGGCTTTCGCTAGGGCAATGCCCGTCTGGACGGATGGGGATCGTTCTGATCCCGGCCGCAAGTAATTGCGCAACGTGCCGTAGGGAATCCCGGTGAGCTTTGCTACCTCAGTCAGCTCAAGCTTCCGTTCCTTCGCGACCCGGGCAATCTTGTCCCTCAGCTTCATGTGCGATCAGGATAGCGATCGGCTCCGCGGGTTGTCAAAAAAAGGGCTGGAGTCGGACGAATTGACTTGACGACAATGACACAAGTGGCTATCGTATAGATTATATGTGTCAATCACGGCGGACCAAATAGGCCATTTGGAGGCCTTTCGCTATGCGGTTAGACGCCGCCAAGTTGGATCGGGCGAGGAAGCTGCGCGGGCTTCTGCGCAGGGAACTCGCGGAGGAAGCCGGGCTGTCTCTCAACGCCGTGGACAAGGCCTGTTCGGTGGGCATCGGCGGCCTGGTGGTGGCGCGGAAACTGGCCCAGACGCTGGGCCTGGCGGTGTCCGAGGTGGTCATCCTGCCCGAGCCCGAAACGCAGGTTTGTTGAAGCGATTCCCGCGACGCCGGCGCGGCGCCGCGATTTGAGAACGTGTGATTGAGCGGAGTTCATGGATGAGCAAGAGCGCGAAAGTGGACGGGCCGGCCGTCGAGTTGGGCGATCTGGAGCCCGCGATCGACCGGTTGAGAAAGCAGCGGTTGGCGGTCACTGCTCCGACCGAACGCGAGGGATTCGCGGCCGGCGTGGCGTGGGCGCGGGAGACGGCCGGGGCGGTCGAGTTGGAGCGGCTGGCGGCGGTCTACGACCCGGGGGACCGCTGGGATTCGGCCTGCGATCGGTGGCAGGCGGGGGCTTCGCCGCACACGCTGTCACAGCGGTTCGCCTACTGCTGCGATCCTTTGATCGCCGGCCAGGGCGGATCGGCGAAGCGATTCTGGTTCGGCGCGATCGGCGAGCGGGCGGAGCTGCGCGACGACCCGGACTTCCTGACCGGCTTCGCGCGCGGGGCGCTGGCGGTCTGGAACGCGGTGCGGGACAAGTTGTGAGTTTCGAGCGGCGATGACCGGAGCGGCGAGAGGCGGAGAC
>CAYVVX010000346.1:0-1112 GCA_964455315.1 uncultured Planctomycetales bacterium
TCTGCCCGCTGCGCTTGTCCAGCAGCGCCAGCGTCCCGTTGGTGCCCGCGCTCACGCGAAGATGCTCGTTCTCGATGGTGTGGTCATCGACCAGCATCGAGCCGAGGTGCCGCGTGGGCTCCTTCATCGGCTTGCACAGCAGCAGGCTGTAGCCGAACGCCGGGATCTGCATCGGCACGGTGACGTCGACTTCGTGCGTGGTGGTGCCGGTGGGGAACTTGCACCTTGGCCGGCGGAATCCCGGCCGTTCGCGCCGCTGGGCCACGTACTGGTAGGGCAGTTCCTTGCCCCCCGCGTCGTACAGCCGGAAGCCGATCTTGGGCTCGAATCCGAAGAACTCCTGGTAGACCGCGTCGATGCCGGACGGGAAGCGGAGCGTGAGATCCACCGGCCCGTCGATCGGATCGCTGCCCGGGTTGAACACGATCAGGGCCAGATCCTGCTCGCCGAGCTGCGGCACCTGCACGCGGGCGGCCACGTGCGCCAGGGCATCGGCGGTCAGGTGCGCCGCGATGCCGTAAGACTGGTCGAAGCGATACTCCATGTCCTTGTGCACCTGGTCGATGCTGCAGCCGCAGATGGAATCATGCGGATGGTTCTGGAGCAGGTGTTTCCACGCCGCGTCCAGGTAACCGTGCGGATACGCGCGGCCCAGCGTCGCGGCGAACGCGCTGAACGGCTCGGCCCACAGGCACAGCTCGTTCTCGCAGCGGGCGTTGGCCTGCTTGAGATGGATGCGGCTGCTGAGCACGCCGGGGATGACCCAGGCGTCGTCGCCGACTTCGCCGGGCTCGCGCAGCTCGCCGATGAACGTGGCCTTGATGGCGTCGCGCTGCTCGCGCAGATCCTCGATGAAGCCGTCCAGGTGCGAGTGCACGATCTCGATGTCGTCGAACGCCTCGGCCGCCCTGGCCAGCAGCGCGCTGGTCGCCGGCTCGATCTCCATGTGGTCGCCGCCGTCGAACAGGAGGATGGACTGCGTCGGGCAGCGCCCGGCTTCGACATCGATCAGCTCGCGCAGTCCGGCCAGCGCGCTGTCCATCGCGAACGGCTCGTCGGGCTTCTGCCCCTTGCGGACCTTGAAGGCATACGAGCAGTAGCCGCCCTGCGGG
>CAYVVX010000346.1:1122-6187 GCA_964455315.1 uncultured Planctomycetales bacterium
GATCTGCGGCAACTGGGAGATGTGCCCGAACAGGTCACACACGAAGCCGGCCCGCGACGGCGTGCCGAACCGCTCTGCGATGCGCAGACCCATCTGGAAGTTGCGCACGATCGACTCGCCGCTGACCAGGAACTCGTCCGGCAGCACGTACCATGGCCCGATCCGCAGCCGCCCCTCCGAAGCCAGGCGACGGATCTCCTCCTCCCGCTCCGGGCGGATTTCCAGGTAGTCCTCGATGGGGATCGACTGCCCGTCTATCTGGAAGTAGCGGAACCGCGCATCTTTGGCCATCACTTCCAGCAGCTCGTCGATCAGGCTGACCAGCCGGAAGCGGTAGCCCTGGAACGACTCGTACCACTCGCGGTCCCAATGGGTACTGGCGACGTAGTGGCCGGTACGGCGGGTCTTGGACACGGCGTTGTTCTCCTCGAGGTTGGACCTGGTGCTCTGAATACCTGCTCAGGCGGTCGATCCGGCGCGGCGTCAGCGCTGCGCGTCGGTCTGCCCGTCCATCGGCTGCCATTTCCAGTCCGCGGTGTAGGCGTCGAACTGCTCCACCACCCGGCCGGCCTGGCAGTCGCCGCGATGCACCCACAGCCGGTAGCGCAGCCGCCGCGGCCGGTCGGTCGGCAGCGTGGCCATCGCCAGGCTGGGGTACGAGGGATTGAGAAACCCGTAGAAGCGGGTGATCCACGCCGGCGGATAGTCGGGATGCGATGGGTGAACCATGACGGCCGTGCCGCTGGGCTTCCCGGCAAACTCACCCTCCTTGAGTTGAAACCGTCCGGACCAGTCCGCCCAGCGGCAGGGGAACGCGTTGCGGTCCTTGGACTGCTCAACCCCGTCGGTGACGATGTGAATGTCCTCCGCCTGGTTGTAGCGGATGGACACCCCGCCGTAGCCCTTGCCCAGCGCGGTCTGCCCGCCGATGCCCACCTCATCTTCGAGCGCCAGCAGGCAGAGTTCCAGGTCGATGGCCCGACCCGTCGCGCTGGTGGGAAAGACGCGAACATGCACCTGCTCCTCGACGAAAGGCACCGGCGGGTCTTCGCCCCTGGTCCCATGCAGCCAGGTGTGCCGGGCGGTAAAGTTGCTGAACACAGGTCCGTCAACGTTCCTGATCGTGCCGGCGTCCAGTCGGATGTTGTTGGGGATCCACCAGTCGCCGACCGAAGTCCCCGCGACCTCGTTGCGAACCCACGGCCAGAAGATGCCGCGGTGGTGAATGTGATCCTTGGGGTTCAGGTCGGTGATGATTTCGCCGTCCAGGCCGACCAGCGGGTGGATGAAATCGTTGAGCGGATACTTCTGCCCCTCCGCCGGTGCTCCGTGCCAGTATGCCAGCACCGGCTTGTCGTCGCGGGTGGTGATGCGCATCGAGGGATCGGCCCAGCGGCCGCGGTAGGCGGGCGTTGCCGGTGACGCGGCGGGTTCGACCCGCACGCTGACCGGCTTGCCGACCCTGTCCGGTGAGCCCTCGAAGAGGAACCACAGCGACGCGGGGCGGTGCGACCATTCGTCGGCCGGCTCATACTGTGCCGGGACCATGATGGGATCGGCACCCTCGATTCGCAGGGAGACCTGGATGTCGCCCCTCCCGGCCGGCGCGGGCCGGTCAGGCAGTTCGATGACCACGGGCGCCGTGGCGGTCGCGGGCCACGATGCCGGCACCCGTCCGCGCCATGCCGCGCCGTCTGTCCGTGCTCCGCCGAACAGCATGACCGACAACAGTACGATCCCGGTTGCCCCGGAAAGATGATGCCGCATGGTGCCACCCTTCTGTAGCGTCCGGCCCCTGTGCCGGAGGGTTCACGACCAGCCGTTCCCACAGCGCATGGTCGGCATGATACCGGCGGATCGGAAGGTTCGACACCCGCGCGAAGGAAAGGCCCGCGGTCCGGGGGGACGACGAGCCTTCGACTCAGGGCGAACATTGCGAGGCAAGGCGGGGGCTTTCGCAACCGGGGATTAGTGGTGGTTGATTGCCTGTACTACTATCGATCAGAATCTTCGCGTCGCGCAAAAACTCTCCACCGCGGGATGCCGTAGCTCATGTTCCAGGCGCTGGAGCTGAACGCCAAGGCCAGGCCCGCGACGCCTGATCTGCCATCTCAAATCTCAGATCCTCCATCTTCCTGGCGTTCTCGGCGTCTCTGCAGTTCCAAACGCCTTGGGTTGCCAGCAAAGCCCGCGCTAAGAAATCCGCGGGAGAATCTCCCCTGCGCTCCTCTCGTGCTTTACTCATTGCCGCGCATCCGGAACAGGTGCCGGCGATGATCGCCACCGCGGCGGGCACCGCTGCTGTTGCGGGGGCCGGGGATAACAACAGACGAAGCCGGTTGAGGAAGTCCTCAACCGGCTTCGGGAAGGTTCTTAAAGGTGCTGTGCGGTGTGGTCACCGCGGCAGCCGGCTTACTGGGCGGCGGCCATCCGCTCGCCACCCTTCGGGCCCATCACGCCGCTCTGGTTCAGAACGTTGCGTGCCGAGCTGATCACCAGGCAGCGGGCCTGGTGCAGCTTCATCAGATCCTCGGGGATCATCTTGGCCATCTCGGGATGCTTGCGGGACTCAGCCTTGCACTGGGCATCGAGGCGGGCGGCTTCGTCGAGCAGCTCGGCGACGGTCGCCAGCGTGCCCGGCATCAGCGCGCCGATGGGGCACTCGCTCATCACCGAGGACACCGCCTTCGTCGCCGAAGAACGCTCCTCGGCGCTCATGGCAGCGAGCTCAGAAGCCACCAGCTCCCACCTGGCCAGCAGCACGCCGCTCTCGGATACCAGTTTCTCAGCATCAGCGGCCAGCGTCTTGGCGCAGACCTTCTCGCACGGCTCGCCATCCTCGGCGGCAGCCAGCGCGGCGGCAGCGGCGGCCTTGGGGCACTTCTTCTCGCCATCGGCAGAAGCGGTCACGGCTTCCTTCTTCTTGCAGCATCCGCTCTTGGGCTCGCCTTCAGCAGCAGTCAGCGCGGCGGCGGTCTTCGCACACTTCTTCTCGCCATCGGCGGACGCGGTGGCGGCTTCCTTCTTCTTGCAGCATCCGCTCTTCGGCTCGCCTTCGGCGGCGGCCAGCGCGGCAGCGGTCTTCGCACACTTCTTCTCGCCATCGGCAGAAGCGGTCACGGCCTCCTTCTTCTTGCAGCATCCGCTCTTCGGCTCACCCTCAGCGGACGCCAGCGCCGCGGTCTTCGCGCACGGCTGGCCTTCGCCCGAGGCCTGCTTGCCTTCGCCACCGCAGCCACCGCTCATCGACTCGCCCGCGGCGACCAGCAGCGCGTCCGCCTTGGCGACCAGCGCGGCCGAAGTCTGGAAGCGGGTCTTCGCCGAGGCCATCGCGGCCGCGGTCACCGGGCACTGCGGCTCGCCCTCGGCCGAAGCCTTCTCCGCCGAAGCGGCCGCGCACATCTTCGCGGCGGCACAGTCCATCTTCCTGGCCGCGGCCAGGCTGCGGCTCAGGTACGTCATCGTCTCGGGCATCAACTGCATGCCGGGATGCCTGTCCGACGCCTTGGCACCGGCCTTGCTGATCCCCGCACGATCGCCTTCCGTCATCGACGCCAGCTTCGCGGGCACCTTGTCCCAGCTCGCCAGCAGCTCGTCGGCCCGACCGTAGGCGTCAACCTTGGTCAGCTCGGCCTTGAGCGCCGCGGCGGCCTTGGGGCAGCAGCCCTTGCCCGCCTCCTCGGCGGAAGCGGTGACGGCGGCCGCCTGGGCGGCCTTCTTCTTGCAGCACGATTCGCCCGCGTTGGCGGCGATGAACGGCACCACCATCGCGCCGACTCCCATCGCGCCGATCCACATCAACTTGGTCATCCCATATCTCCTTGTAGAGGTTCTCGTTCCGGCCGGAGTCCAATCCGTTTCTATCGACCCAACCAGAACGCTCGCTTCGATATTCCCGAACTGAGGAAAACTTGGCCCCTGCTTGCAGGGAGCAAGCCGCTGCAATCCATGCACTTATAAAATGTCGCGCCTCCCCTGTCAAACTTTTTCCGGACTCGAGATCAGGCCGGGGGATGACCGGACGTGGATCGGACATTATCATGCGGGCTGTTGTTCTGTCGCCGATGACCGGGTGGGATGCTCCCACCATCGGTCCGGAAAGCATCATGAGGAGCGCATTGTGGAACGTACACTGATTATTCTGAAGCCCGATTGCATCCAGCGGCGCCTGGTCGGGCGCGTCCTTCAGCGGTTCGAGGACAAGGGCCTGACCCTCGCCGCCATGAAACTGATCAGCATCACCCGCGAGATGGCCGAGCGGCATTACGCCCCGCACCAGGGCAAGCCGTTCTACCCGGGCCTGATCGACTACATCACCTCGGGCCCGGTGGTGGTCCTGGTCGTCGCCGGCTCCGGCGCGATCGCCATGTGCCGCAAGCTGATGGGCAAGACCTTCGGCTTCGACGCCGAGCCGGGCACCATCCGCGGCGACTTCGGAGCCAGCAAGACGCTCAACCTGGTCCACGGCAGCGACTCGCCCGAGTCCGCCGAGACCGAGATCGCCATCTACTTCAAGCCCGGCGAAGTCCTCGACTACGCCACCGTCGATAACGTGTGGATCACCAGGCCGGACGAGAAGTAGGCATGGGCGTGGCAGGAGATTTGAGTCCTGGTCCGGCACCGGCGTCTCGCCGGTGCGATTCCAGCGTGCCCCGGCGAACGCGGCGCGCCCTCTTGATGTCGCCATGACCGAAAGACTCGCCGAACTCACCGCCCGACTGGCCGGGCTCGCCCCGCGGTACGACGCGACCGGCGGCTGGCCGCAGAAGTCCCTGGAGGCCTTCGGGGCCGCCGGCGGCTGGCCTTTTGCCGTCCCCCGTGCCTGGGGCGGTGACGGTCTGACCGCCGGCCAGCAGCTCGAGGTCTACCAGGCCATCGCCCGCGGCGACGTCAGCGTCGCCCTCATCATCACCCAGCGCGACGGCGCTATCGACCTGATCGCCTCCGGCGACAACGAGACGCTCAAGCGCGAGCTCCTGCCCCGCTACGCCCGCGGCCAGCGGTTCACCACCGTGGGTATCTCCCAGATCACCACTTCCCGCCAGGGCGGCAAGCCGGCCATGAC
>CAYVVX010000347.1:0-6178 GCA_964455315.1 uncultured Planctomycetales bacterium
GGCGCACAGGCGGTGCAGGTGTTCGACAGTTGGGTCGGCTGCCTCAGCGAGTCCGACTATCGCAAGTTCGTGCTGCCGCACAGCAAGGCGCTGATCGATGCCGTGCTGCCGGGAATCCCGGTGCTGCACTTCGGCACCGACACGACCGTGCTGCTCAAGGCCATGCGCGAGGCCGGCGGCGACGTGATCGGGCTGGACTGGCGCGTCGAACTGGGGCCGACCTGGGAGCGTCTCGGCCACGACGTGGCGGTGCAGGGCAACCTGGATCCGACCGTGCTGCTGGCGACGCCGGCCGAGATCGAGCGGCGGGCGAAGGCGATCCTCGATCAGGCGGGCGGTCGGCCGGGGCATATCTTCAACCTCGGGCACGGGCTCCTGCCGTCGATCCCGGTCGATCACGTGCAGGTGCTGGTGGATGTGGTGCATGAGCATTCCCGCAGGTAGTCCCGCAACATCGCTGCGCGTGCTGATCGTCGGCGGCGGCATCGCCGGTCTGGCGGCGGCGTATCGTGTGATCGAACTGGCCGCGGCAGCGAAGCGCCCGGTCGAGGTGCGGCTCTTCGAGGCGACGGATCGGCTGGGCGGCAACATTGTCACCCATCGCCGTGACGGGTTTCTCATCGAGGGCGGGCCGGACTCCTTCATCACCCAGAAGCCGTGGGGGCTGGCGCTGTGCCGACGGCTGGGCATCGCCGAGCAGCTTCTTCCCACGCAGCCGCAGAGCCGGCGCACGTTCGTGACTCGAAACGGCAGGCTGCACCCGGTGCCCGAGGGCTTTCTGCTGCTGGCGCCGACGCGGATCATGCCTTTCGTCACCACCCGGCTGTTCTCCTGGCCCGGCAAGCTGCGCATGGCTCTGGACCTGGTGCTGCCCAGGCGCGACCATGGCACCGACGGCGACGAGAGCCTGGCGTCCTTCGTGAAGCGGCGATTCGGGCGCGAGGCTCTGGACCGGGTGGCCCAGCCGCTGGTCGGCGGCATCTACACGGCCGATCCCGCGGAGCTGGGGCTGCGGGCGACCATGCCGCGCTTCCTGGAACTGGAGAGCGCTCACCGCAGCATCATCCTGGGCATGCGCCGAGCCCAGAAGGCATCCGGCGCGGCGACGCAGCAGCGCAAGGACGCGGGTGTACGCTACAGCATGTTCGTGTCGTTCCCCGAGGGGATGCAGACGCTGACCGAGGCGGTGGCGGGCCGGCTGCCGGCGGGGGCGGTGCGGCTTGACGCGCGGGTGAATTCCGTGTCGCGCGGCACGCAGGGCGGCTGGGAACTGTCGCTGGCCGACGGGTCTCGGGAGCGCGGTGACGCGGTGATCCTGGCCCCGCCGGCGTTCGCTGCCGCGGAGCTCCTCAAGGATCTGGACGCGGAGCTGTCGGCCGAGCTGGCCGCGATCCGCTACGCGTCGTCGGCGACCATGTGCCTGGCGTTCCGAGGCGACCAGGTACCGCACGGGCTGGATGGAGCGGGGTTCGTGGTGCCGGCGGTCGAGGTGCGAACACTCATCGCGGTGACCTTCAGCAGCGTGAAGTTCGCTCATCGGGCTCCCGAGGGCATGGTGTTGATGCGGGCTTTCCTGGGCGGAGCCATGCATCCGCACGTTTACGCGATGGAGGACGCGGACCTGGTCGCCGGGGTGATGGACGACCTGCGCCGGTTGATCGGCGTGCGCGGCGAACCGCTGTTTACCGAACTGCACCGCTGGCCGCGGTCCATGCCGCAGTACCCGGTCAACCACCTTCAGCGGGTGGCGAAGATGCGCGCCCGGGTGTCCGACTATCCCGGCCTTGCTGTGGCCGGCAACGCCTTCGGCGGCGTAGGCATCCCCGACTGCGTCAATTCGGCCGAGATCGCCGCCGAGCATGTCATGCATCACCTGGCCCGACTTCCCGACCGACCCTGAGCACCGGCCAGGATCGGGCCTTCCTGCGAAAAAAACGAGACCGGCCCGCGCTGCTCGCGTTGGCCGGTCTCGTCGTTGGCCCCAGCGCGGGGAGGTCGGTCAGCGCATTCTGCTCTCGATCCGCTCGAGCCGCCCGAAGAGCTGCGGCGCCTGCCTGGCAAGATCCTCGCGCGACTTGAAGGTCCGGGTCAGGGAGCCCTGTTCATCCTCGACATGGACGGTGATGGTGCCGTCGAGGTTCACTTCGAAGTTGGTTTCAGACGCTCTGGAACGCGGCGGCGGCGCGACCGAAGGCCGGGTGTCGGCCCGCGGCTGCCCGCGAGCCATGCCCATCCCGCCGCCACCCATGGGTGGCCTGCCTTGCAGGGGGTCGCCTCCCTGGCCGCCACCGCCCGGGCGTCCCTCGCGCGGCGGGGGCGGCGCCGGCGGAGTGGTGCCGGGCCCCATGCCCGGAGGAGCGGCTTCGCGGCGCGGCCTGTTCGGCTCGTCGCCATCGCGCCGTTCGCGGGCGTCTGGTGGGGGAGCAGGCGATCCCGGCGGGCTCATCTCGCGCCGCGGTGCGTCCTCACGCTCCCACAGGGGCGCCTGGAAGAACCGCTGTCCCCATTCGCGCCATCGGTCGGCGGAGGCTCCCGGCGGCGGCCCGGGTAATCGCTGCGTCCGGTCACGGAGGTGGCGGCGCGGACCGTGCCCGTCGGGTTCGGGACAGACCAGCCGGCAGGCTTCCGGATCCTGTTCGCGCAGCTCTTCGAGGTTCCTGTACTTCTTCTGTTCTTTTTCGCCCCCGTCTCCGCGCGGTTTGCGGGTGACCGTGAAGGTGCCGTCCTCGTCTCTGCGCACGTGGATGCTGGAGCCGTCTCCGGCGACGAAGCGGCCTTCGTCCATCACCGCCCCCGGCGGCAGTGGAGCGCGGACCGCCTCATCAAAGAAGAACCGCTCCCAGTTTTCGCGGGGCAGATCGCCGAGATCCTCCATGATCCAGCCGCCGGCCTCCCCGGGACGCAGGATGCGCCCGCGCACCCCGAGGTCGCGGAAGCGAAGCACGTCCGGCATGGGGTCATCGAACTTGAGCTTGAAGTCGCCGGGATGTTCGGGAGCCTTGCCGAGCTCGATCACATGCGCGGGCGCCTGCTCTCCGTGGCGGTAAACGCGAAGTTCGATCCGCTCGCCCGGCTGGTGGGATTGGACGTGTTCGGCGAACGCGCGGATGTCGTTCTCCACCGGCTTCCCGTCAACCTGGATGATCACGTCGAACTGATCCAGGCCCGCCCGATCCGCCGGGCTGGACACGAACACGTTCTGGACCATGAGGCCTTTGCCCTCCAACTGGAGGTGGGCGGCCAGCGGTGGCGGCACGGGGGCGAGCTGCACCCCCAGCCAGGCGTCCCCGCGTGGCTCCGGGCGTTCATCGGCCGCGACGACCGAGCAGGCCGCCGCCATGAGTCCCGCACTGAATACCAGGATCCGATTCATCGCTCGTGCTCCCTTCTTCAAAGTGAAGTCAGTAATTGACCGTCAGCGGCCTGGCGGTGGATTGCGTGTGGTTCATCTCCAGCAGGTAGTAGCTGTTGGTTTCCCGGTCGTAGACGGCGATGACGTCGCGATTGGTCTGATGCTGTTCCTGGTGGGGCTGATCGAAGACGGCCCCGCCCCCGTTGAACGCGGCCGAGGCATTACGGGCGGAGGAATCGATCCCATCGCGAGCCGTGTCGGCGGACCATCGCCCCGGCGCGCCGCCGATCATGCCGGCCATGAGCAGCGATGCCACCAGGATGCCGACGCGCCGCCCGAACATCCAGCCGCCTCGGGCATGAACCGCCGCCGGCACGGTCAGGGGATCGGAGGAGCCCCCGGCCGGCTCCTGCAGCGGCAACGCCGTCCTCAGCAGGCTGGATGCCAGGGCGTCCTGGCGCTGGCAGGCCTCGAGCATGACCCGGGCCTGGGGATTGCGGATCAGGAGCTTGTCGAGTTCGAGAGCCTCCTCGTCGCTCAGGGCTCCGTCGAGCCGCCGGTTGATCAGGATTTCGGTTCGTTCGTCGATCATGACAGTCACACTCGGTTCGCCAGCGTTTCCCGCAGGAGCCGGCGGGCCCGCACCAGGCGGGTTTCTACGGTCGCGACGGGCAGGCCCAGCGCCTGTCCGATCTGTTGATAGTTCCAGTCCTCCAGGTGCCGCAGGACGAACGGCTCGCGATACAGCGGCGGCAGGGCGGCGATGGCTCCCAGCATCAGGCGCTGTTGTTCATCGGCGATCAGGAGCGCGTCGGGCGGCGGCGAGTCAGTCGTCCGCGGCAGCCAGCCGGAAGTGACTTTCTCCACGAGCCCCTGGCCTCGCTGCCGGCTTCGTCCGGCATCGGTCGCGGCGTTGCGGGCAATCCGGTAGAGCCACGCCCGCCAGCGGTCGGGATCGGCGAGGTTGCGGGCATCGCGCCACACGCGCATCCAGACCCGCTGGGCGATGTCATCCACCTCGTCGAGCCGGCCGGTGGCACCGAAGATCACGCCGCGCACCCAGCGCCCGTGGCGCTGCATCAACTCGGCCAGCGCGTTGGCGTCACCCTGCTGGACCGCCTCGATGACCGGGCGCTCCTCGTCGTGCTCCAGCGAGGTTGAGGTCATGACGCTCATCTATACGAACAGACGGCCGCCAGGGCGAGAGCCTGTCAGAAAAAACCGGGAGCTGACGTCTACGGCAGACGAAGGCGGCGATTATCAGGCGATGCCGGGCGACGTGACGAACTTTGGGGGCGGGGGCGTGCTCAACTGCTGGCGGGCTGGCTGGTCGGGGGGTCGACGGTCAACCGCTCGGTGAGCACCAGGCGACGGTCATCCGGGGTGACAATGCGGGCCTCGATGACGTGGACGCCGGGTTCGCGCATCACCGAGCGGGCGCTGAACTGACTGGTGGCAAAGGGTTTACCGTTGTCAGTCCAGAGGATGCTGCTGCCCTCGCGCCAGCGGGTGGGCAGCTCGACGGTGAAGTGGACGGTCAGCGGAGCCTGCCCCTGGAGCGAGCCGAGCCGCTTGAGGCGGGGGGTGTCCGCATCAGGCCCGGCGGGTTTCGGAGGCAGCGCCGGGCGGTCCGGCGGCGGGGCGGGACTCGTGGGTTCGCTGGTGTAGGGCTGGGCCAGGGGGCGGCGCGGCGTCGGGGTCATGGGCGGCGATGTCGGGATGGCGCGCGGTGACCGCTCGACCGGTGCCGCGGGGGCCACCCGCGTCCATGCGGGGCTGGACTCGGAACCGGCGGAGGCCTTGTTGGTCGTGCCCCCGTTGCTGAAAACCACGTTGCCATGCGGCGGTTGGCCGGTTGCTCCGGCGGTGTTCATGCTGCCCGGCGGCGGGGGCGGCGGGACCGTCCGGCGATCGGGTCGTCGCTGGTAGTTGGCCACACCATCGATGATCACGTCCTCCATCACGAACTTGCCCATGTCAGGCGGTGTCCTCGGGGACGAGCCCAGGGCATCTGCGAAGAAGGCGGCCGCGGTCTGCGGGGTCCGCTCATGGCCCAGTCCGCGGATGCGCTTGGCGACAACATTGAAGCCGTGCAGCCGGTACCAGCGGACCGCCGCCTCACTCTCCGTGCGGCAGGCCGGGAAATCATTCTCTCCGAAGAAGATGGCGACCGGCATGTCGGCGTATCTGACCACCTGGATGGGGTCCAGCAGCGCCTCGCTGAAGTTGGATTGCTTGACGGCCAGGCAGGCGAACCGTTCGGGGTGGCGATTGACCATGAAGTGGGCCATGTAGCCGCCGGCGGACCAGCTTGTCGCCAGCACCCGGGCGGGGTCGGCATTGGTTCTGCGGAAGACCTCGTCCATGATGGCCATGACCGCCCGTTCGTCGTGCTGGACGTACGACAAGGTCGGATCCTTGAGCGGGTACTGCATAAAGCTGTCACTGGTCCTGAGTTCCGGGGCGATGACCACGTATCCGTAGCGGTCGGCTTCCTGCTGCCATTCGCGGATCTGGGGATGGGCGTTGTCGTAGGGCTTCGCTCCGTGGAAGGTGACCACCAGCGGCCAGCGGCCCCCCTGTGGGTGCTGACCCCCGCTGCGGACGTACTCCTCGGGCAGGTACAGCCAGTACCCGGTGTTGGTGGAGGGTTCAACCAGGCGGGAGGCGTTGCCTTTGCCCTTGCCCTGGGGCACGATGCAACCGCTATTCGTCAGGATCAGGGCGCCCAGCATGGTGGCTGTGGCACCGGTCATTGCTCTGGGTATCCGGTTCACCTGTGGGTTCCTTGTGAGGATCGTCGATGGATAGCGGCTTTCCCGAACT
>CAYVVX010000348.1:0-6164 GCA_964455315.1 uncultured Planctomycetales bacterium
GTGTTTATCGACGCCGGCGGCATCTTCGGCAGCATCAACCACGACACCTACGACCCGCACGAGAACGTGGCCTACTCGGTGGCCTTCCGGGTGCTGCGGCGGGCGGCGGAGGTGATGGAGCGGCCGGAGTGGCGCCGGTTCGCCCACGAGCGCGTGCTCCCCGGGCTGACCCGTTACAAGATGACCGAGGACCGCAACGGCGTGGCCACCACTGGATTACTCTACATGGAGGACACCTGGGACACCTCCTACATGTGGGAGAACGCCGAGGCGTCACTGGCCCACCTGGAGGCGTTCACCGACACCGGTGAGCCCGGGCTGCTGGCCGACGCGCTCACCATCCTGCGGGCCGCGGCGAAGCATCATCACGGCGAGCACGGCTTCATGACCGAGGGCGTGGACTGGAACAACCACGTCTCCGATCAGCACCATTTCGGCTATGCCGAGTTCGGCGATATTCAGTACACCGAGCCGTTTCTCAACAACCAGCACATCGTCGAGCCGACACTGTACTTCCTCGAACATCATGCCGCGGTCAGCGAAGAGGCCGGAAGGAAGGTGTACCGCGATCAGGAGGGGAATGTGGTGATGCGTTCCGAGTGATGAGCGGAAGATGGCCGGCCGGGTGCAGGCTATCGGTTCCAGGTCACCCCGGTCAGAGTGCGCCGCGCCTCGGATTCAGTTCCGCGACAGATCGTCGGGCGGTCCGCCGATCGGCAGGTGCCCGGTGGTGGTATGGGGCGCCCGCCGGGTCTCCGCCGGGCAGGTCGTGAAGGTCAGGTTTCGCGGGTCCGACGGAGGCGACTCCCAGCGCCAGGGGCCCGGGTCCACGAGCCCACGCGGACGATTCACCCGCACGCCGGCTGTTGAGATCCTGTCCATGGGGGAAATATCGAATAAACACCCCGCCGGAGACAAGCGGTTTTTCGCGCAAGCTGCAGGGGGAAGATCCCGAAATGGCCCCTTCTCAGGGGCGCGGTTGTCACCGCTGCGATTATCCGGCCCCGCGAAAGACAGGGCCCGGTTCCATCCGGGATGAAGTCCGCGGATCACCGACCACCGGCCGCCCCGGAACCGCTCAGCACCCTTCCGATTCCCTGGCTTCCATCTCGCCGATTTTGCGGACCCGCCGCTCGTGCCGCCCGCCCTCGAAGCCGCTCTTGAGCCACACCTCCACGATGCGGCGGATGAGCTCCTCGCCGATCAGGTCCGCGGGCAGGCACAGCACGTTGGCGTCGTTGTGCCGGCGGGACATCTCCGCGGTCAGCTCGTCATGGCACAACGCCGCCCGGATGCCCCGTACCTTGTTGGCGGTGATGGACATGCCGATGCCGCTGCCGCACAGCAGGATGCCCAGGCTGGCGTCGCCGCCGGTGACCGCCTTGCAGGTGGGATACGCCGCGTCGGGATAGTCCGAACTGCTGGTCGAATCCGTCCCGCAGTCCAGCACCTCGTACCCGCGGGCGCTGAGCTGCGTCTTGATCTTCTCCTTGGCGTCAAAACCGCGATGATCCGAACCCAGGGCGATCTTCACAGTGGGATTTCCTCCAGGCGGTGCTGCAAGGCCCGCTCGATGTTCTCCGCACAGGCATCGTACACGTCGTCGCCGGCCCCGATGGGATCCTCGATGTCCAGATCGCCCAGCAGGATGATGCGGTCCCGTGCCCCCGGCACCATCGCGGCCATGGCCTCACGATGGGCCGCGGTCAGGGCCAGGATCAGGTCGGCGCGGTTGATCATTTCCAGGTTCACCGGCTGGCTGCGGTGGCCGGAGATGTCGATGCCCCGGGCCCGCAGAGCCTTGATCGCCCCGGATGCCGCCGACGATCCGCCGAACGCCGAGGTGCCGGCCGACTCCACGTGGATGCCGCGCTCGATCAACTCGCGCTCGCTGCATCCCAGCCGCTCCGCCAGCAGCTTGCGCAGCAGGCCCATGGCCATCGGGCTGCGGCAGGTGTTTCCGCTGCAGACCAGCAGGATATTGAGCATGGCCAGCTTGCGCAGCACGCGCTCGCTGATGACCCCCTCGCGAAGCACCTCGAACCCTTCGCGGTTCACCCGCACGATGGTCGACGCCTGGGCATACCGGCAGCGCCCCGCGTCGATGGCCAGGTCCACGCGGCCGCCCAGCGTCGCCAGCGCCTCCTCCCCGGACGTGGGGGGAGCCTGCCCGGCGAGGTTCGCGCTGGCCGCCACCACCGGCCCCGGCGCCCCGGCCAGGAACTCCGCGGCGAGGTGATGATCCGGGCAGCGGATGCCGATGGAGCCCTCGTGGTACAGCGCCGACACCAGCTCGGGGGCATGGGCCCGGACGATCTCGGCCTCCTCGGGACGTTCGACCTGGAAGATCAGCGTGATTGGTCCAGGCCATGCCTTCTTGACCAGCCGCCGTCCCGCGCCGGCCAGTTCGGGAACAAACCGCGGCACCGCGGCGCGCTGCCCGATGTGCACGGTGAAGGGCTTGCCGTCCTGGCGGCCCTTGAGCTCGCGCAGCCGGTTCAGCCCCTCGGCGTGGCTGGCCAGCGCCGCGACGCCGTACACCGTCTCGGTGGGAAAAACCACCAGTCCGCCGGCGGCCAGGCAGTCGATCGCCTCGCGCACCGCGGCCTGGGCCTGTCCGTCGGCCGATACTGTATGGACCCGCGTGTTCATGCAGATGATCCGTCCGAACCTGATCGTTGATTATCAAAACGAGCGTTGAAAGTGTCAAGAAAGCGAATCTGAACGGATCGGGCAGTTGAGCGATTCGCCGGCGAGGCTATGATGAACCGCCGGCGCGAGCTTGACCACCGCATGCAGGGAGGATCGTCGAATGTCGTTCACCGTGATGCACCTCGGGCTGCTGGCCGTACTCGCCCAGACCCCGGCCTCGTCACCGGCTGTCGATGCGAAGCTGGAGAGCCGGGTTTGTGAAAAGGTGAACGGATACCGAAGCCTGCCGTTGAACAGTCTCATGTCCGCAGGCACGTCCGGGCCGGTCGCCTGCTACAGCGCCAAGGCGGGCCGGACCTTCTTCGTCTACCCCGCCGCGGCGTCGGGCGGGAAGGCAGGTGCGGATCTGTGCATCGGCTGTTACGAGCATATTCCCCAGAGCGTCATCCGGCCCCGGGTCGTCGCCACGCTGCCGGAGCTGCGCGGCGCAGCGACGACGCTGGACGACGAGGGGCACGTGTGGGTGTTCGCGGGCGCCGGCGGCTCGGGGGAGGTCAACATCTTCCGCAGCGCCCGCCCCGACGACATCGAGGCGTTCCTGCCCGCCGGCAGGCTGAACCTGCGCGAGCCGCAGGTGTTCCACCAGCCCAGGGGCGGATTCCTCGTCCTCGACTCCGAGGTGGGCGACCAGTCGACACGGCTGCGCTTCCGGACCGGCTCCGGTGACCGCCACTGGAGCGAGCCGCGATCGCTCTGCGACGTCCCCGGAACCCAGCAGGCGGTGAGCTGGCAGCAGGGCGACAAGATCGGCGTGCTGCTGGCCGTGCGCCCGCCCGACAACAGCGAGGTCAAGGCCACGCGAATCTACTACCTGGAGACCGCGGACGGCGGCAAGACGTGGGTGAACGCCGCCCGGCAGGCGGTGGAGGTGCCGATCAGGGACGGGGTCGGCTCCGCACCGGTCCGGGAGTACGCCATCACCCGGGTGATTCACCTGCAGGATGTCAACTTCGACAGCCGCGGCAATCCGGTGGGCATCCTGGTGATGAGCCGGGCGTCGCAGCTTGGCCGACCCTCCGCCCCCGGGCGACGGCTGTGGACCACGCTGCGCTACACCGGCCGGGAGTGGGAGGACAACGCGGTCATCTACTCGGACAACGACGACGACGGGGGATGCATTCATATCGACGAGGGACTGCTCTACGAGGTGGTCGCGCCGACCATGCCGGGCCCGGCGGCGAAGATGCCCGGCGGCGACATGTATATCTGGCGCAGCAAGGACCAGGGCCGCTCCTACAACAAGCAGCCGCTGACCGAGGGCAGCGGGCTGATGCACAACCTGGCCCGTCGCCCGCTCAACGCCCACCCCCACTTCTACACCCTGTGGTTCGGCGCGGCTCCGCCCGACGAACAGGCTCCCGCGCGGCTGTTCTTCGCCGACAAGGGCGGCCTGGTTCACGCGCTGCCGCCGAAGATGGATGAGGACGTGGTCAAGATCGAGCTGCTCGAGACCGAACCCCACGAGCACAAGCACTGAAGTCGCGTTTCCGGACCGAACTCCCGTATCAAGCCGACCCGCCTCCGCACCGATGACACGGAGGTCAAGGCCCTTGCGCGCTGCCGGTGACCTGTATCGTATGGTTACTGGCCCGCGACGAAGAGAGGGAGTCGAGCATGATCGGATCCAACCCGGTTCTCGAGGCGGCATTCCGCAGGCAGGCGGAGATGTCACCGGTCACGCCGCCGGTCGCGGCGAAGCCGCCGTCCGAGAATAAGCCCGCGGAGACCGCCACCCCGGGGACCGCGGAGTTCCGCCCGGCGGCGCCGAACAGCCTCGCGGAGGCCGGCCTGACCAACGAGATGGTCGACGCCCTGATGTTCAAGCTGCTGGTGACCGTGGGCAGCGCCCAGGGCGCCAAGATCGCGGCCAGCGTCTGCCTGCCGCTGTCGCTGGTCACCGAGCGACTGGCCGACCTGAAGCGCCAGCAGCACGTCGGCTACGTCGGCGCCGCGACCATGGGAGACTTCACCTATACGCTGACCGATACCGGCCGGGACCGGGCCCGTCGATACATGGAAGAGAGCATGTATATCGGACCCGCGCCGGTGCCGCTGACCGCGTACGTCGCGGCGGTCAAGGCCCAGTCCATCACCCTGGAAAAGCCGGATGAGCCCAAGCTGCGCATCGCGTTCGACGACCTGCTGATCAACGAGAAGATGTTCGCCACGCTGGGCCCGGCCATCAACTCCGGGCGGGGCATGTTCCTGTACGGCTACCCCGGCAACGGCAAGACCTCCATCGCCGAGCGGATCACGCGCTGTTTCGGCAACTCCGTGTACATCCCCCACGCCCTGCACGTCGACGGGTTCATCATCAAGCTCTTCGACGCCGAGATCCACGAGAAGATCGAGACCCAGCGGGCCAGCATCTTCAAGTCCGAGGCCCTGGATACACGCTGGGTCAAGATCAAGCGGCCCACGGTGATCGTGGGCGGTGAGCTGACCATGAACCAGCTCGAAGTCCAGTACAACAGCACCACCAAGGTCAGCGAGGCCTCCACCCAGCTCAAGAGCAACTGCGGCACGCTGGTCATCGACGACTTCGGCCGTCAGCGGATGAACCCCTTTGAATTGCTCAACCGCTGGATCGTCCCGCTGGAAATGCGCTATGACTTCCTCGGGCTGGCCAACGGCTTGAAGATTCAGGTGCCCTTCGATCAGCTCCTGGTCTTCTCGACCAACCTGGAGCCCAAGGATCTGGTGGACGAGGCGTTTCTGCGTCGAATCCCCTACAAAATCAACATCGGCGACCCCAGCGAAGAAGAATACCGCGAACTGTTCCGCATCATGGCGAAGATCTTCGGCATCGAGCACGACGAAGCGATGGTCTCCTACGTGATCGACGAATACTACAAAAAGACTCACCGCCCGTTCCGCTGCTGTCAGCCGCGCGATCTACTGCTGCTGGCCAAGAACAACTGCCAATATCGCGGCGTCGAGCCTCGGATGGACAAGGAAATGCTGGACTTCGCCGCCGAGGTCTACTTCACCGTCATGTAAACCCCGGCATTGCAGAAAGAATAACCACCGAGGCACAGAGAAGACCGGCTCGGCCCAAGGACCGCCACATCTCCTCTTTTTACCCTTTTTCTTTTTTGCGTTTTTTGCGCCTTTTTGCGGCTGCTTCATCCCGGCTACTTCCGGTTCTTGCGGCTTCTACTTCCGGCTTATTCCCTCGACCGGCCGGATGCACGAAGGGCTTCGAGCGTCTTCTTCATGTCGCCGGCCTGATCCGGTCGATCGGTATTGAGATTTTTGGTTTCGCCCGGATCCTCCGCGAGGTTGTAGAGTTGACCATCCGGATCGTTGCCCAGTTCCGTATTGGTGTTCCGGTTATACTTCGCACCAGGACCGGGCATGATGTACTTCCATGCACCTTGCCGTAGCGACAAGGCCCCCGCGTGCTCGACGAATCGCTGCCGACCTCGCCCATCGCTGCCCAACAGCGCGAC
>CAYVVX010000349.1:0-4646 GCA_964455315.1 uncultured Planctomycetales bacterium
TGTCGGCGGCGATCTACCTGGACATCCGGCCGGTGTGGATCGCGGTCGCCCTGGCGCTGGAAATCCCCGCGCTGGCGATGCTCGAGCGCTGGCTCAAGCTGGCCTCGCTGCGCGGACTGGCGGCGATCCTGGCCGCGCTGGTGCTGCAGCGGCTGCTGCTCAATTCCGATCTGCCAACCTATCCGCTCTCGGAGACGCCGCTGAACAACTGGTTCTGGTACGGGTTCGGCATTCCCGCCGCGGCACTGGGCATTGCCGCGTGGTTGTTCAACCGCATCCGCCGCGACGAATACGCCGCCTTCCTGATCGTCGCGTCGGTGGTCGCCGCGCTCGCGCTGGTCACCCTGGAGATCCGCCATTACTTCCATCCGGAAGATCCGTTCATCACCACCTTCCCGCTGACCGAGCTGAGCGGCCAGATGGTCGCCTGGCTGATCGCGGCGTGCGTGCTGCTGCGGCTGTCGCGGCTCTGGAAGCACCCGGCGCTGGGCTGGTGCGGCGCGACCGTCGGCGTCCTGGCGCTGGGTATCGGCACGGTCATGCTGCTGCTGGCGAAAAACCCCATCGTGGCGGGATTCGATCCCGGCGCCGGGCGGGTGTTCAACCTGCTGCTGCCGGTCTATCTCCTTCCGGCGGCGGCCGTGTTCCTGCTGGCGTACGAGCTGCGACGGAGCCCGCTGGTTCAGGCCGGGGCCGAACCGTCCCTGCCGGGCATATCTTCGCCATCGGCCGCCGAAGCCGGGCCCCGCGCCGGGGTCGCGGTGCTGCCGGCCAACTGCGAATACATCGCCTGGCTGCTCATCGCCATGCTAGTGACACTCGAAGTGCGCCAGTGGCATCATCCGCAACAACTGAACACCCGCCACCTGCCGCTGGCTGAGATCGCCGCACTGGTGGTCGCGTGGAGCGTGATGGGCATCGGGCTGATACTGGTGGCGCGGCGGTGGGCGGTGGACACCATGCTGTGGATGGGACGGATCCTGGCGGTGCTGGGCGTCGCGGTCGGTTTGATCGGGCTGGGCCTGACCCACAATCCGGCGTGGCGGCACGAGCCGGTCGGGGAGACTGCGGTTTTCAACTACCTGCTGCTTATGTACGGGTTGCCCGCGGCGCTGACCGGTGTGATCGCCTGGCTGTTCCGCCGGGAGGGCTTCGCCATTGGATCACGCCTCACCGGCATCGGTGCACTGCTGCTGCTGTTCCTGCTGATCACGCTGGAGGTGCGCCAGGGATTCCGCGGCATGTATCTCGACGCGGGATCGCGTTCCGCGGCGGAGGGTTACGCCTACTCGCTGGCGTGGGGCATCTTCGGGATCGGGCTGCTGGTGACCGGCATCGTCACCCGCGGCGTGGTGCTGCGCTATGCCTCGCTGGCGGTGATGATGCTGACGGCGTGCAAGGTGTTCCTGTGGGATACCGCCCAGTTGCGCGACCTGTGGCGAGTGTTCTCGTTCCTGGGGCTGGGGGCGAGCCTGATGCTGCTGGCGTGGCTCTATCAGCGGTTCGTGTTCCGGGCGCCGGTGCGTCGGGAAGCGCTTCAGGCGGACGGCGCATGAGCACCCTGCGCCGCCGCGTTCGGGTTCACCTGGCGTACCTGCGCCGGCCGATGATCAGCTTCATCCCCGGGCTGATCGGGCTCAACGCCCTGCTGTTCATCGGCGGCTTTTCCTTCTACGGGCTCTATCAGCACGAGCTCACCTTCAGGCAGGCCCTGTACATCACCTTTGCCCTGCTGTTCGGCGAGCCGACTGTCGAGTGGCCGGAGCACTGGTTCCTGGAGACGCTCTTCTGGGTGCTGCCGCCGCTGGGGCTGGTGGTGGCGCTCGATTTCATCGTCCGGTTCAGCTACCACATTCTCCGGCGGGACGAGGCCAGCAAGGAGTGGGTCATGGCCATGGCAAGCACGCTCAACAACCACGTCATCCTCTGCGGACTGGGCAAGGTCGGGCTCCGCGTCCTGCAACAACTGGTCCGGCTCGGCGAGGAGGTCATCGTCCTGGAGCGCGATGAGAAATGCTCCGGCCTCTCCTACGCCCGCAAGCACGGCATTCCCGTGCTGATCGGCACCGGCCGCGAGGAGGCTGTCTTCGAGGAGCTCAACATCGCCCGGGCCAAGTCGATCATCTGCGCCACCGACGACGACCTGGCCAACCTGGAGATCGCCCTCGACGCCCGCAAATACAACGACAACATCCGCGTCGTGTTGCGCATGTTCGACCAGGAGCTGGCCGGCAAGATCCGTGAGTCGTTCGGCATGCACCTGGCGTTCAGCACGTCGGAGCTGGCCGCGCCGCTGTTCGCCACCAGTTCCTCCGACCGCTCCATCGTGAACTCGTTCTACGTGGGCGAACAGCTCCTGGTGGTCGCCAACATCACCATCAACCCGGACTCGGAGCTGGCCGGCAAGCAGATTCGCGACCTGGGCAGCAAGCAGCACGTGTTCATCATCAGCCACCTCCGCGGCGGAGAGACCACCATGTTTCCCACCGGCGACACCACCTTCTTCGCCGGCGACGAGGTCACGCTGCAGACCAAGCCGGCAACGCTGCGGCGCATCCACGAATTGAATCGCGACCCGCAGCCGTATTGAGCCAAGCGAGAACGCGGAACCATCGGGACACCGCCGACCCCCTTTCTCGCTTCCCCAGTGGACACCCGCCCCGGCCGCGGTATAATCCGCCGCTTCATTTGCCCGACGGTGCGACCCGCCTGACCGGGGACGAATTGGCCCCCCTCAATCCGCCGGCCAGGGAGCTTGCCTGCCATGATGGCGCGCTATCAGCAGCGTCCCGGTCTGTTTCGTTCCGTGCTCGGCAACATCACCGACAAACTCAAGCCCTGCTCCGCCCTGCGCGAACGGATGGCGCTGGGCTATTCGCTCCGTGATCTGCGCGCCGACCTGCTGGCGGGGCTGGTGGTGGCGATGGTGGCGATGCCGCTGGGCATGGCTTTGGCCATCGCCAGCGGTGTCCCCCCGCAGTACGGGCTCTACACTGCCATCGTCGGCGGCAGCGTGGTCGCGTTCCTGGGCGGTTCCCGCTTTCAGGTGACCGGGCCGACCGCCGCGTTCGTGGTCATCCTCGCCCCGGTCGCCGCCAGGTTCGGGCTGGCCGGACTGCTGGTCGCCGGGCTCATGGCCGGCGTGATGCTCGTGGGCATGGGCATCGCCAGGATGGGCCGGCTGATCGAGTTCATCCCCTACCCGGTCACCACCGGCTTCACGGCGGGCATCGCCCTGGTCATCGCCACCATCCAGCTCAAGGATTTCCTCGGGCTGCACGTCGAGGGCACGCCGGAGAGCTACATCGAGCGGGTACATGGGCTCGCCACCGTCCTGCACACCATCGAGTGGCAGGAGCTGGCCATCGGACTGTTCACGTTGACGGTGCTGGCCTTCTGGCCTCCGAAGCTCAACAGCCGTCTGCCGGCGTCGCTGGTGGCCCTCACGCTCGGGGGGCTCCTGGGGCTGCTCTTCGAGGGACCGCTCGGCTGGGACGTGACCACCATCGGCGACCGCTTCAGCAGCGTGGTCGACGGCGAAACCATCCGCGGCATCCCGCGGAACCCGCCGAGCTTCGTGCTGCCCTGGCGGCAGGAGGGGCCCGGCGGTGGGGTCTTTACGCTCGACTTCAACACCATCCGCCAGCTCCTGCCCTCGGCGATCGCCATCGCCCTGCTGGCGGCCATCGAGTCGCTGCTCTCCGCGGTGGTGGCCGACGCGATGGCCCGCACCCGCCACGATCCCGACGCCGAACTCGTCGCCCTGGGCACCGGCAACATCCTCTGCCCCTTCTTCGGCGGCATCGCCGCCACCGGCGCCATCGCCCGCACCGCCACCGGCATCCGCTCGGGGGCGACCTCGCCGCTGGCCGCCGTTTTTCACGCCGCCTTCGTCCTGGTCGGGGTCATGTTTCTGGCCCCGGTGTTCGCCTACCTGCCCATGGCCGCGCTGGCCGGGCTGCTTATGCGCGTCGCCTGGAACATCTCCGAGGTGAAGCATTTCGGGCGCATCGTGCGGGTGGCCCCGCGCAGCGACGTGGCCGTGCTGCTGGCCTGCTTCGGGCTCACCGTCATCTTTGACATGGTCATCGGCGTCTCCGTGGGCGTGGTGCTGGCGGCGCTGCTGTTCATGCGTCGGATGGCCGAGCTGACCTCCGCGAAGCTCATCGAGGGTGAAGCCCATCCGGAACTCGCCGAGCCGCTGCCGGCGGGCGTGCTGCTCTACGAGATCGCCGGACCGCTGTTCTTCGGCGCTGCCCAGCGGGCCGTCGATCAGATTCTCAACCGCCAGGCGATCACCGATCCGGTGCGGGCGATGCTCTTCGAGATGTCCAGCATCCCGACCATGGACATCACCGGGCTGGTGGCGCTGGAGAATGCCATCAAGGATCTCGTCCGCCGGGGCAAGCGGGTCATCCTGGTCGGCGTCCAGAGCCAGCCGCTGGAGCTGATCCGGCGGATCAGCCTGGTCGGCGAATCCGGGAGGGTGGCCTTGTGCCGGAACATCACCGACGCGTTGCAACTGGTCGCGGCGGAGCGGCCCTGAGCGCGGAACCGTGCTCGCGGCGGGCTTTGCCGGCGGCGTCGGTCAGGCTAAAATGACCGGTGTGGACTTGCTCCCCGACGGGCCGCGGGAGTTTGCCCGC
>CAYVVX010000349.1:4656-6162 GCA_964455315.1 uncultured Planctomycetales bacterium
TGCCCGCGGCGGAGGCCGGACCGCCGGCGCGATCCACTCCCTGGTTTCCATTGGCGCCTGTGTATCCATCGCCGGACGCGGCCCCTTCGAGGTTGCCCATGAATGATTCCCTGAAAGACAAGATCGGCCGCCCGCTGGGGCAGATTCCCAGCGGCACGTTCGTGCTCACCGCCTGTGACGGCGACCGTTGCACCGGCATGCTCGCCTCCTGGGTTCAGCAGGCGGCCTTCGAGCCGCCGTGCGTGACCGTGGCCATCAAGCGCGGCCGGCCGGTCGAGGCGTTGATCCAGTCGAGCGGACATTTCGTGCTGAACGCGGTGGGTGCGGATCACACGCCGATGTTCCGGCACTTTGCCAAGGGTTTTGAGCTGGACGCATCCGCGTTCGAGGGGCTCGCCACGCGGCGCGAGGACGCGGGCATCGTGCTGGAGGGCTGCGCGGGGCACCTGGCCTGCCGGGTGACCGGGAGCATCGATGCCGGTGACCACCGCGTCTACATCGGTGAAGTCTTCAACGGCATGTCGCATGGCGACGGCAAACCCTACGTGCACCTGCGCAACAATGGCTTCAAGTACTAGGCGCACGCGCGCCGCTTCGGCCGGCGGGCGGAAGGTCGCCTGCGGAACGGCCGGCGGGGGCGCCGGCCGCTACATGGGCGCGGGTGCGGGCCGACGTCCACTTGCGTCGTCTTCGACGGTGGTGCTCTCCGCGCCGGCACGGGGCGAGATTCGCCGCCGGCTGCTCGCCTGGTATGACGCCCATCAGCGCGACCTGCCCTGGCGCCGCCGTCCCGGTGACGGCTATGCCCAGTTGCTGGCCGAGTTCATGCTTCAGCAGACCCAGGTCGCCACCGTCATCGCCTATTACCAGCGGTTCATGCAGCGCTTCCCCACCATCGCGAAGCTGGCGGCCGCGCCGCTCGATGACGTGCTGACCCTGTGGTCGGGGCTGGGCTACTACCGCCGGGCCCGCAACCTGCACGCGGCGGCACAGGCCGTGGTCGAGCGGCATGGCGGCGTGGTGCCCGCGGAGGTGGATGCGTTGCTGGCATTGCCCGGCGTGGGCCGCTACACGGCCGGCGCGATCGCGTCGGTGGCGTACGATACCCGGGCGGCCGCGGTGGACGGCAACGTCATCCGGGTGATGATGCGTCTGCTGGCGCTGGCGGGCGAGCCGGGTTCGCCGGACGTGCTGCGGGCGGTGTGGGCCAACGCGGAAGCGCTGCTGCCGCGGACACGATGCGGGGCGTTCAACCAGGCGCTGATGGAGATCGGGGCGACGGTCTGCGCGCCGCGCTCGCCGAGCTGCCTGCTGTGTCCGCTGCACGATCACTGCCGGGCGAGCCGGGCAGGGTTGACCGAGCGCATCCCACCGCCGGCGAAGCGGGCGAAGGTGCTGCCGGTCGAGGCCGTGGTACTTGCGATCGAGCACGGTGATCGGCGGTTGTTCGTGCTGCGGCCCGAGCAGGGCTTGTGGGCCGGGCTGTGGGAGCTTCCGACGGAGCCG
>CAYVVX010000350.1:0-6158 GCA_964455315.1 uncultured Planctomycetales bacterium
CCTCCGGCACCTCCACGCCGATCCACGAATCCTCGCCCAGGTCGCTGGGCGTCCATTCGAACTTCGGCCGCGACTCGCCGATCTTGAAGCTGTTGGCGCACCGGGTGCAGACCGCCGTCCGCCCGAAGGCCTCGATTTTCGTGCGATACCTGCGACGACAGTGAGGGCATTCAACGCGAACCATGAGCGATTCCCAGGAGGTTCCAGGTCGGTCATGATACGCGCTGCCAGGTGGGAAGGGGAGGTCGATGACCATCCGCGTGAGAGAATTCGGCGCCGGCGACGACACCGTGATCGTGCGTCACGGCGGACCCGCCGCGGTGGGGCACGCCGCGCCACTGGCCCGCGGACTTGCCGACGAATTCCGCGTGCTCGAACCCTGGCAGCGCGGCAGCGGCCCCGAGCCGCTCACCGTCGCGACCCACATCGCCGATCTGCATGATGTCATTGCGAAACACTGCTCCGGCCGGCGTCCCGCGCTGGTCGGCGAATCCTGGGGAGCCATGCTCGCCCTCGCCTACGCGGCGGCGCATTCTGAAGTCGCCGGGTGTATCGCACTCATCGGCTGCGGCACGTTCGACACGGCTTCGCGCGCCCGCTTCAAGACCCTGCTCGAGGATCGCATGACCGATGCTGCCAGAACACGCATCGCGGAACTGGAACGTACGATCTTCGATCCCGCCGAATTGCTCCGACTCAAGTACGAACAGGTCATCCGGCCGATCTACGACGTCAACCCGCTCCCGGACCCGGTCGACGACCCCGAAGCCGCCTCAGCCCCCTGGGATCCCCAGGCCCATTGCCAAGCCTGGGACGACATGATGCGGCTCCAGGAGACCGGCGTGTACCCCGCCGCGTTCTCCGCCGTCCGCCTACCCGTCCTCATGCTCCACGGCGACCGCGATCCGCATCCGGGCTCCATGATCCGCGACAACCTGAAGTGCTTCCTGCCGCAAATCGAATACATCGAACTCCATGATTGCGGCCACAGCCCCTGGCGCGAGCGCGCCGCTCGGGATGAATTCTTCAGCCAACTGCGAGCTTGGCTGCGTCGTCACGGGCAGATGCCCTCCGCTGGCGGATCGACCAGTGATGCCCTATCTTGACCCCCATGCGGGAGCCGCCTGAGCGGCTTCCCGCCGGCAACCGCAACCGGAGTCAGCAGCATGCGTTCCACGGGGCGGGCGGGTTCGACCCGACCACAAGCCAGCGACGCCGCCGCACCCGGCCCGACATCGACCAAACCCAATCCCGGTCGGCTCACCCGCCGCACGGTGATGGCGTCGGCCGCGGGCGCGGTGGTCGGAGCGTGCATGGAGACGGGCATGGCGTCGGATTCAACATCGAAGTCGCTGAAGATCGCGGTCTGCCAGATCCTCTGCATCGACGGTGACCGCGCGGGCAACTTCCGCCGCATCGAGTACGCCCTCGAGGACGCCCGCAAGGGCGGCGCGGTCATCGCCTGCTTCCCCGAGTCGGCCATCCTCGGCTGGGAGAACCCCGACGCCCACAAGCTGGCCACGCCCATCCCCGGCGGCGACGCCGAGCGGATCGGCGACCTCGCCCGCCGCTTCAACATGATGATCGCCATCGGCCTCGACGAGAAGGCCGGCGACAAACTCTACGACTCCGCCATCCTGGTCGACCGCACCGGCAAGCTGCTGCTCAGGCATCGCAAGCTCAACGTCCTCGCCGAGCTGATGGACCCGCCCTACAGCGAGGGCACCGTCGACGGCATCTCCGCCGTCGATACCGAGTTCGGCCGCATCGGCGTGCTCATCTGCGCGGACACCTTCGTCGGCGAGAACATCGACCGCATGCGCGACCTCAAGCCGGACCTCGTCCTCGTGCCCTATGGCTGGGCCGCCGAGGTCGATCGCTGGCCCGATCACGCAAAACTGCTCCACAAGCTGGTCAGCTCCCTCGGCAAGCACTGGTCCTGCCCGGTGGTCGGCACCGACCTGGTCGGCGCCATCAGCCAGGGCCCCTGGCGCAACCGCACCTATGGCGGCGCCAGTGTCGTGGTCGATGGCAAAGGCAAAGAAATCGCCATCCTCCGCGACCGCGACGTGGAGACGAGAGTAGTGGAAGTGGTGCTGAGTCATGAGTGATGAGTTGTAGCGGCCGGCCCCCGTGCCGGCCGTTCCGCGAGCAAACATTGAGCGCTGAGCGCTGCCTCTGTAGGGAGTGCGGCAATCCATTGCCACGAGTCAGGACTGCGACAATTCATTGTCGCACCAAGCAGCGTGGGCCGTGCCCACCAACTGCGTATTGTAAACCGCGTACTGCATACGCTCTACTTCAATGGCATCTTCTTCCGGCTGATAGCTGACAGCCGATAGCCGACAGCCCTATGCGAATCGAGGTCCCCTTTGCCCCCTGAACCACAAACCCTCACCCTCGGCCACAGCCCCGACCCCGACGACGCCTTCATGTTCTACGGGCTCGCCACCGGCAAGGTCGACTCCGGCCGCTGGCGCTTCGAGCACATCCTCCAGGACATCCAGACCCTCAACGAACGGGCCATGCGCGGCGAGCTGGACATCACCGCCATCTCCATCCACGCCTACCCCTACGTGGCCGACAAGTACATCCTCACCAACTGCGGCTCGAGCATGGGCGACGGCTACGGCCCGATGGTGGTCGCCCGCGAGCCGGCCGACTGGCGCAGCCTGCGGGGCAAGCGCATCGCCGTCCCCGGCGAGATGACCACCGCGTTCCTGGCGCTGAACCTTCTGCTCGGCAAGGGCACCTTCGAGCACGAGGTGGTCATGTTCGACGAGATCCTCAATCACGTCGCCGCCGGCAGGGCCGACGCGGGCCTCATCATCCACGAGGGCCAGCTCACCTACCAGAACCAGAAGCTGCACTGCCTCATCGACTTCGGCGCCTGGTGGCAGGACGAGACCGGCTACCCCCTCCCCCTGGGCGGCAACGTCATCCGTCGCGCCCTCGGCGACGCCGACCTCCGCGAGATCGCCGGCATTCTCAAAGCCAGCATCGCCTTCTCCCTGGACCATCGCCCCGAAGCCGTCCGGCACGCCCTCCAATACGCCCGCGACATGGGCACCGACCTGGCCGACCGCTTCGTCGGCATGTACGTCAACCACTGGACCCTCGACTACGGTGAAACCGGCCGGGCCGCCGTCCGCGAACTTCTCGACCGCGGCCACCAGGCCGGCCTGGTGCCGGATGCGGGGGAGATTGCGTTTGTGTGAACCGTAGCGGCCGATCCTGAGGAGAGGGATTCCGGTTCACGCTGTCTGATCAAGGGCGAACCTTGCCCTCTCTGATCGGAGCATGGCGAAAGGCGTCACATGCTTTATGCCTAATCCGATACAGACCGAGGGGATCTTGATGGTGTTGATCGATTCAGCATGTTGTTCGTGGGTCACAACAACGTGCGCACCGGCGAGTGCTTGAGCGATCAGGTAGTAGTCGGCAGTTTGAAAGAAGATGTTCTTCGCCGCAGGGCTGTATCGTTGGCTGTTGACCCAGGTGCTCACCTTTCCTAACGAGGGCAGCACCCCATCGTCGGGCTCGAGAGGGTGTGTGAGAATCCCTCTCATCCCGGTGCAGACCGATGAACCATCAACTTGATGGAATCTTCGAGATACTGGACGAGCTGTGTGGTCGAAACTGATTCCGCTTGCCGCGATTTGCGCGATGATTCCCGCCTGCGGAGTGCCGCAGATGCCTGATGCTCCCGCCGCGCCCACGGATGTCGTCCTGCTCCTTCACGGCCTGGCCCGGACCTCCGGCTCCATGCGATCACTGCACAAGGATCTCGAGGCCGAGGGCTACCGCGTGGTCAACTTCGATTACCCGAGCATCCGCGAGCCGTTGGAGGTCCACGGACAACGGCTGCACGACACGCTCGCGCGGTTCGATGCCGATCCCGAGGTGGGGCGCATCCATGTCGTGACGCACAGCCTGGGCGGCATTGTGACGCGGCACGCGCTGACCTGCGGCGTGCCCAGGAAGATGGGCCGGGTGGTCATGCTGGCCCCGCCGAACAAGGGCTCTCAAGTAGCGAAACGACTGACGCCCGTGCTCGGCAAATGGGTCAAGACACTGCCCCAGCTCAGCAGCGCGGACGACAGCACGGTGAACAAGCTCGCCGCGGTGCAAGGCATTGAGATCGGCGTCATCGCGGCCGAGAAGGACGGTAAGGTCCGCGTGGAGGACACGCATCTGCCCGGCGAAACCGATCACCTCATCGTGGGCGGGCGGCACACCTTCATCATGAACCGCAAGGACGTTCGCCACCAGGTGGGCGTGTTTCTCCGCACCGGGCGATTTGAACATGCCCCCGATTCGGAATCACGGCCGGCGAAGTAAGCCGCACGGAAGCTCACGCCCCCGCGATCAGCACCAGGTTGTCGCGGTGAATCACTTCGTCGAACGGTTTCGACCCCAGCACCGACGCGAACTCGGATGACTTGAGCCCCTTGATCCGGCGCAGCTCGACCGCGCTGTAGTTGCAGCGCCCGTGGGCCAGTGTCTGCCCGTCCGGCGCGACCACCTTCACGATCACACCGCGCTCGAAGTCACCGTCCACACGCACAATGCCCCTGGCCAGCAGGCTCTTGCCGCCGCCGTGCACGGCCGCCGCCGCGCCGGCGTCGAGCATCAACGTTCCACCGGGCCGAACTGCGCCGGCCATCCAGCGGTGCCGGGCGGACATTTTTCGCTCGGCCGGGGCGAACACCGTGCCGATACGTTTGCCGTCGAGCACCTTGAGCAGCACGTTGGGGCAGCGTCCGTTGGCGATGATGACCGGCTCGCCGGCGTCGGTGACCAGCCGGGCGGCGCCCAGCTTGCTCATCATCCCGCCGCTGCCGAGCCTGGATTTCTCCGCCCTGGCCAGCCCGCGCACCGATGTATCCACCCGGGCGACCAGGTCGACCACCTGCCCGTCGCCGTCGAGCAGCCCGTCGACCACGGTGAGAATCACCAGCAGGTCGGCCCGCAGCAGGTTGGTCATCAGGGCCGCGATGGTGTCGTTGTCGGCGAACTTGTCCAGCTCCTCGACGGCGATGGTGTCGTTCTCGTTGATGATGGGGATGGCCTTGAGCCGGTGCAGCGCCGCGACTGTGTTGGAGATGTTCAGGTAGCGGCTTCGCTGCTCGAAGTCGGACCGCGTGACCAGGATCTGCCCGGCGTGAATGGAGCGGCTCTCCAGCGCCTTGCCGTACAGGCTCATCAGCATCGGCTGGCCGATGGAAGCCGTCGCCTGCAGCATCGGCGTGGACTTCGGCCGGCCGGCCAGACCGGCCATGCCGATGCCCGCGCCGACCGCGCCGCTGGTGACCAGCGTGACCCGGATGCCGCGCTCATGCAGCGTGGCCAGTTGCCGGGCGATCCGCCCGATCAGCGGACGATCGAGCAGCCCGCCGTCGCGGGTGAGCACGGCCGTACCGACCTTGACCACGAGGGAGCGGACGTTGGTGATGAGCTGTTGTCGCAGGGCGGTGCTAGGCACGGGGAGTCCTCTGGTTCGCTTACGTTTCCGGCCCGTCCGCCTTTGGCAGCAGCCTCTGCAGCGCTGCCAGAGTGCGCTGCGTCGCGCCTCGGTTGTCGAGCACCACCTGCCGGGCGGCGTTGCCCAGCTTCTCTGCCGTCTGGCGATCCTCAAGCAGCGTGCCGACCGCCTCGGCAAGGCTTTCCGCGACCCGCGGGCTGCTCAGGTCGTCGGATACGATACGAATCCCGCCGCCGGCTTCAAGACGCCGCACGATGTCGGGGAAGTTTTCGTTATGCGGCCCGACCACCATTGGCCTGGCCAGCGCGGCCACCTCCATCATGTCCGAGCCGCCCATGTTGACCAGGGACCGGCCGACGAAGACCACGTCGGCCAGGGCGTAGAACCTGCGGAGTTCGCCCATGGTGTCGCCGAGGAAGACACGCACGCATTCGACCGGTGGCCCGGCCGCCGTGCTGTGGGCTGTATCGGCGGGCGGGGCGTCGCCCGCGAATCGGCCGGCAGGGGCGCCGGCCGCTACAGCCTCCGCACCTCGTGCATCCGCGCCATGTGATCGTCGGACGCAGGCGAAGCCGACGCGCTCGATCATTTCAGCCACCTCGTCGAAGCGCTCCGGCTTGCGCGGCACCAGTACGAGCTGCACGCCGGGATGCGGGACGTGCTGCCTGCGATA
>CAYVVX010000351.1:0-4083 GCA_964455315.1 uncultured Planctomycetales bacterium
GGGATCCGCGCTGGGGCGGATGACCTTCACCTGCGCGCCCCACGCCAGCCGCGTCAGTTGGGTCAGGCCGAGCACCTCCAGCACCGTGTCCCGCCCGGTAAACGGCTTGGGCCCGGGGGCGCCCACCTCACCGAAGACGAAGATCTGCTTGCTCTGATACCCAGCCACGTGGACGTCGACCTTGGGCTCGACGTAGTAGCGACCCAGCAGTTCCTCGAGCTTCATCGCGATCTCGCGGGGAGTCAGCGATGACACCTTGACGTCACCGACCAGGTTCAGGCTGATCTTGCCGTCCACGCCCACGGTCACGGTGGCTCCGTCGATCTCCGGCGCCGAGGGGGAGGTGATCACCAGGACATCGGGGGGATCCACCCGGTAATCGGTCGCGGCCACGTCCCCTTCGTGGGCCTGAACGAAGGACTTCAGATCGTCGTACTTGGCACCGCATCCGGCGCCGCCGCCCAGCAGCATGGCCAGGCAGAGGGTCGCCGTTCCGCGGCCGGCTCGGAATGGTTTCATCTCGGTCATCCTTGACCTCATCGCATCACCCGGGTGCCGGCGCCCAGCTCAGGGGGATTCCGGTCGCTTCCGGCGCGGTCGGGCAGTGTCCGTTGCCCGGGAACTCCCTGCCGGCGGGCTGATGAGTGATTCACTCATCGGACGAGTCGAGCCGCGGTTCGACTTATCTCCGCCCCTTTTTTCCGGGCCTGGTGCCGGCCCCTCAAGCCAGGAGCGGGGAGGTCCGATAGAACTGCTTGCCCACGTGATGCGGGCCCGTGGTCCGATAACCCGTGGAGCGGCGGTGACCGGCAAGGAGTCCCGGCATGTATTGTGAATTCTTCGGGCTCAGGCGTTCGCCCTTCAACAACACGCCCGACCCCACCTTCTACTTCAGCACGCCGGAGCACCAGGAAGCCCTCGCCACCCTGGAATATGCCGTCATGCAGCGCAAGGGGTTCGTGCTCGTCACCGGCGAGGTCGGCGCGGGCAAGACCCTCATCGGGCGCATGTTTCTCCGCAACGTCGAGTCCCAGGCCGCCACCGCCACCATCAGCCAGACCTATCTTTCCCCGCGGCAGCTTCTCGAGGCCCTGTGCCACGAGCTGGAACTGCCCCTGCCGGACGGTGACAACCCCCTGCGGATCATCCAGCGGCTCCAGGAGTACCTGCTCGACCGGTTCTCCCGTGACGGGCGCGTCGTCGTGCTCATCGACGAGGCCCAGAACCTGCCCGTGGAATGCTTCGAGACCCTGCGCATGCTCGGCAATCTCGAAGCCGACGACGCCAAGCTCATCCAGATCTGCCTGCTCGGCCAGCCGGAGCTGCGCGAGCGCTTCCGCCGGCCGGAGCTCAAGCAGCTCGACCAGCGGCTGTTCTGTCGCTTTCATCTTCCGGTACTGACCCGTGAGCAGACCGCCGCCTATATCCATCATCGCATGAGAATCGCCGGCAACGGCGACCCCGAGGTCTTCACTCCTATTGCGTGTGAACGCATCTACGTCGTCTCGGGCGGAACCCCGCGACTGATCAACACCCTGTGCGACAACGCGCTGCTCACCGCCTACGGCCAGAACCTCCGCGTCATCGACGATCGGATCATGCGGCAGGTGACCGATCGGGAGGCCTTGCGCGCGGCACCCATCGAACGCCGGGCCACGACCGAATCGCCGGCGGCGGCGTCTCGCGAGGGGGCCCGGCCGAGCCTTGAGCCCGCGCCGGCACCCGCGGCCGAAAGCCCCATGGCCGATGCCGATCCCCACGCCCCCTGCCCGGACGACGCGGTCTGCCCCACGGCCGACCGTGCGGCACCGCCACAGGAGGTCCAGACCGGTTCCCCAACAGATGACGTGGGCGAGCGGCTCGAGCACCGGTCGGAAGACATTCGCCGATTGACCGGCGAGATGAGGGCCGCGCTGCGCGAAACCACCGCGGCCCTGGAAGCACTGGAACGGGATCCGGCCTCGGGGCAGCTTGAGAACCTCCGGCTCCAGCATCAGGCCAACGTCGCCGGGCTGGTGCGACAGTTCAACGAAGTGTCCCGCAGCCTGCGGGAAATCAAGGAATCCATACTTCCGGCCACTCAGCAAGACGATGCCGCCACTCAGGCCGGGCGGGCGGAGATTGCCCGCCGCGTCCTGCGGATGGCCAGGGATCTGGGCGGTCTCCGCCAGGAAATGCTGGAGAGCTGCGGGCGTATTCACGCCCTCCTGAACCGACTCGCAGCCCGGCCGGTGGAGAAGCCGGTAACCGTTCCAGTGGCGTCGAATCCGGTTTCAACCGCGACACCCCAGGTCCAGACCACATCACACCGCACCCCTGAGAGCGCTCCCATGAACCGTGTCGAACCGCAGGAAGCCGTCGCCGCCCGAGAACCCGCCGTGTCGCCCGAGGCAACCGCGGAGCTGCCGCCGACACCGGCCGAGAGCATCGCGGAGTCGACATCGAAGCACGCGGAAGAGCCCGTGGGGTTCACCGGCGAAGACATCCTCGGCAACCTCGAACCGGCGGATAGCGGCCCCGCCGATATCCAGGCCATGACCAGGCGGCTCGAACACTTGGAGCGGCGGCTCGTCGAAATGGAGTCCGCTCCGCGCCAGCCGGTGCAGATGCAGCTCATGCCCGAGTTCAGCGTGCAGTTGGCCGGGCTCATCGAAACCGCCCGTCGCGAGCATGCCTCCTTCAGCGAAGATCTCGAACGCGCCGCGGTGATCGCCGCGTCTCTCCAGGAGGCCTCCGGACAGATCCAGGAGGTCATGCAAGACTGGGTTGCCAACGCCGCCACGGTGCAGCAGCAGTCCGACCAGTTGCGGGCCTCCTCCAAGGTCGCCGCCGAGATCCTCAACGCCATGCGCCGCTGCAACACCGTCCTCGAAAAGAAGATCAGCTCCGAGAGGTGGCAGGTCGAGATTGAACGCGGCGAGACGCTGACCGGCCGCATGGAGCAGGCCACCCGCGCCGCCCGCACCGTCTTCCAGCAGCTTTCCGGAGCCATCGGCGACATGGAGCATCTCCGCAGCGAGGCCGACGCATGGAGTGCCCGCAGTGAGGAAGCCCGCCAGGTCGGCGAACGCCTCAATGAACTGCTGAACGACGCCCAGAACACCACCACCCGCTTCGAGGAAGCGCTGGAAAGCCGCCGCGGAATGCTGACCGCCATCGCCCGCAACACCGCCGGACTGGTCAAGGTCATCGATGCCGCCCGGCGCGGCGATGAGGACCGTCCCGCGGCGGGCGACGTGCCCGAGGAGAGCCGCCTCGCGGAGGTGAACTGGCCGCGCATCCGCGCCCCGCAGGTCGCCGCATCCTAATCCGCCGATTGGAACATTGGCCCCCGCCCACGATCCCCTATAATCGCATGTCACCCACCGGTTCGGTTTCCGACCGGCAGGGCGCACCTCGACACGATTCTTCGAGGAGTCCATATGCCCACACGAGCACCCGCGGTGGCCGGGCAGTTCTACCCCCAGTCCCCGGAGCGCTGTCGCCTGGAATTGCGGCAGTGCCTGGGTTCCGCGGAGACGTGGACGCCCGACGCCCGCGCCGCGGCCGGTCAGGCCGTCGTCGGAGGCATCGTGCCCCATGCCGGCTGGGCCTGCAGCGGAGCGGTCGCCGGAGCGGTGATCAGCGCCCTCCTGGCCGAGCAGCCGGAGACGGTGGTCATCTTCGGTGCTGTGCATCACCGCGGGGCCCCGCTGGCGGCGGTCTATACGTCCGGCGCGTGGGCAACGCCCCTCGGCCCGGTCGCCATCGACGAGGAACTGGCCCGCGCGGCGACGGCCTCCTCACCGCTGTTCACCGCCGACGAGCAGCGTCACGGCCCCGAGCATTCGATCGAGGTGCAGGTGCCCTTCGTGCGTGAACTTGCCCCGCGGGTAAAGCTGCTGCCCATCATGGTGGTTCCGTCCGAACACGCGGCGACAATCGGCACGCACGTTGCCGAAGCAGCCGCGAGGCTCGATCGCCACGTCGGCTTTCTCGGCTCGACCGACCTGACCCATTACGGACCACGATACGGCTTCACGCCGCACGGGACCGGGCCGCAAGGCCTGGCCTGGGCCCGGCGGGAAAACGATCGCCGCATGA
>CAYVVX010000351.1:4093-6143 GCA_964455315.1 uncultured Planctomycetales bacterium
CATGATCGACCTGATCCTGGCCCTGGCCGCCGATCGCGTCGTGGATGAGGCCCGCACGCACCACAACGCCTGCGGCAGCGGTGCGGTGGCCGCGGCCATCGCCGCATCGGTCACCGCCGGCGCCACCCGGGCCCGCCTCCTGCGTCACACCACCAGCAGTGAAGTGCTCGCCGACCGGCTTGGCGCCATGCAGGACGCCGTCGGCTACGCCGGCATTGTTTTCGAGCGTAATACCCCGTAATGATCGCTCATCGGACCCCACCGCCGCCGAGCTTCAGGTCGGCCAGTGCCGCCTGGTAGCGCGACAGCCGGTCGAGAAAGCCCGGCTCCGCCGGCAGCGGCCGCGGCAGGTGCCGGGGGGCGAACCGCCGGTCGTAGCGGGTCGACACCTCCTCCGCCGGCCAGTCCACCCGGATCAGGTTCAGCTCCTCGCGGGCATAGATCGCGCGGACCACGTCGCCGTCGCGACGCAGGTTTGCCACCCGAACGAAACCGCCGGCGGCAAAGGCCTCGGCGATGGCACCCGTTCGCGCCAGCGCCCCGGCATCGACGATGACCACGTCCACGTCACCGAGCATCGCCGCGCACAACGCCGCCACCGCCTCCGGCGGGCAGTCATACCCCGCCAGCACCTTCCGCCCGCAGTAGAACTCCGCCACCGGCAGTTCCATCCCGCCGGCTCCGTGGAGGGACATCACCGCACATCTGTCCGGTACATGCTGCCGCACGTAGTACCCGGCCGCCTTGGCGCCGCTGTCGGGCTGGACCCGGCCCCAGTCGCTGTGAAACGGCGAGCACGCCGCCGGCGGGATGCCCGGCTGGATCAGCGCCAGGTCCGCGGCCAGCAGTTCCACCCCGCCGAGCAGGATGAGCACCACGGCCGCGAATCGGGCGATCCCGGTATGATTCCGCGCGGTGGCCGGTGGGCCATGCAGCAGTCGCCCCAGAAACAGGGCGCCGAGCATCGAACCTGCGGCGGCTACCTCTGTAAAGTAGTAGACGGGATAGCCGGTGGTGCCCCAGTCCGCGGCCAGGGTCAGCGGCCCCAGTGCCGCCAGCAGCCAGACCAGCAGGGCCCACTGAAACCCGGACCCGCCGCGGTCCCGGGCCGGACGGCCGGCGGGCAGCAGCGACCACAACACCGCCACGCAGACGACGGCGCCAAACACCCAGCCGAACAGTGACAGCCAGACACCGGGGAGCTGGCCGAGCTGTTGCCATTGCAGGCCGATGGTTCCACCGCTGCCCTTGTGGAGCAGATAACCGAGTTGCCCGCGCCCGGTCCAGCGATACGCACCCACGATGACGCCCAGCGCCGCGACACAGGGAAGCACATAGGCGAGCACAAACGGCCACCACCTCGCACGGCCGCCGCGACGAGCGGCCACCACCCAGACAGCCAGCAGCGCCATCGGCAGAGGCATGGCATACAGACTGCTCAGGCAGTGCGTGAACAACGCGGCGCCCGAAAGCACCAGCCGCCAGGAACCGCCGGACTGCACCCAGGCGAGCAGGGCCCACAAGCTCACCGTCCCGGCCAGCAGCCAGGGCACATGATCGCCCCAGGCATAATGTCCGTCGCTGACCAGGGATGGGAGCAACGCCCCCGCTCCGCAGGCCAGCAGTCCGGCCGCCTGGCCGCCTCCCACTCGACGGACCAGCGGATACGTCACCAGCACCTGGAGGGTGCCGAGCAGGGCCATCGGCATCCGCGCGGTCATCTCCGTGAAGGGCAGACCGCATACGTTCCAAGCCCCGGCAAATGCCCGGGCGATCGACGGCAGCACCGGACCGTACTGATGGGCGAAGATCCACTCCAGCCCGAAGCTGTGCGCGACCAGGTACGCCATCGACGCCTGGTCCGAGCTCTCGAAGGTGGCGGACATGTTCCAGAACCGCAGGCCGCCGGCCAGCGCGGTGAGGCAGGCCACCACCGATGCGGCAGCGACCGGCGACAGCACCGCGGCCCGGACAGCCGGCCTGGGCGCGGGCGTCATCCGGTCTTCAGCGACAGGCCATGTCCGGGAAACCGTCGTCACGTTCAATCTCC
>CAYVVX010000352.1:0-3308 GCA_964455315.1 uncultured Planctomycetales bacterium
GGTCTCGTGAGGAATGGTGGCCGCGTACCCGCCCGTGACGGTCACGCCGGCGAGGATGGTCTCGGGCGTCTCGCCGCTATGGAACAGGAACGCGCGATGGGGGTCGGCCGCGCTGCCCTGGCAGTCGATGATCGTCGCGGCCACGATGGCGGGGTCCGCGGGATGGGTGGAGCGGACGACGATCCGCTTGCCCCAGAAGTCAACGTCGCGATTGCCCCACCCCTGGTAGACGCCGGGCAGAAGGATGATCTCATCGCCGTCGCCCGCGGCGTTGACGGCGGCCTGGATGGTGGCGTATTCGCCGGACGAACCGTCGGGCGCGACGGTGCGGGTCCGCGACGGTCCGCCCGCGGACGCCGGGCGCAGGTGAAGCGTGACGCCGTTGGCACCGTTCCATCCGAAGGGCAGGTTGCCGAAGGCGTAGAAGCCGCTGCTGCTCCCCGCGAAGCCGAGGTTGAGGTGGACCGTTCGGTCGGCGTCGTCGTAGCCGTCGAGCACGCCCATGTGTGGGCCGAGGGCATACGTGACCGGCCAGCCGCGGATGATCTCATCGCGAATCAGCTCGTACCACTGGTTCAGGTTGGTGGGCGACTGGTTGACGAAGGCGTGGCCCGGGCCGAAGCCGAAGTTCCGCTCCAGTGCCGGGCCGACATCCGAGGCGATGGCCCCGGACTCGACCGAACTGAAGTGCATGTTGACGGCGACGCCGAGGTGATAGTTCAACCGGCCGAGCTGGTCGTGCCCACCCTTGTAGCCCCAGTCAGGCATCTGCCGCCAGTCGTAGAACGTGTTCTCATAGTCGACACAGAGTTGTACATTCTGGGCGCCGTTGAACCAGGTGTAGCAGTGCTGGCCGGTGCCGTGGATGGGGCTCTGCCAGAACCACAGCAACTGGGCCATCCCGGTGGCCACGCAGCCGGTCAGGCAGCGCTTGCCGGCCGAATCGAGGGGGCATTGCCCGTTGTAGGGCGGGGTCTGGGCCCAGCGGGTGCGGACCATCGGCCCGCGCCGGGAGGGGCCGGCGAGCTGCACCGCTGTCGGTGCGAGCGGGGCGGCGGCCGGTTCGAGACCTGCCCAGGATTCGTGGGCCGGTGCGGCCGCGGTGCGGGCATTCTCGTGCTGGGTGGCGTAGGCTTCCCACAGGGCCGCGACCATGGCGTTGGCCTGCGGGTCGAAACGTTCGACGCGCGACTTGAAGAAGATCGCCGGCTGGGTGTCATCGCCGGCGATGACGAGGCTGCCGCCATCAGGCTGGTCGAATCGATAGGCCAGAACGGTGCCGTCGGCTGCGGTCAGCGGGACGGCCTCCCCGGGCTGTTTCGGAATCGCCGCCCGGGCGGATTGCGCCTCGCCTTTGCTTCCTTGACCGGTGGCATGGGCTGAATCTAATGGGGCAACGCGCCGGGCGACGTCGGCGGCCCGCTGCGGGGAAACGGGCGCGGCCGGGGCCGGGGGGGTGATGCCCAGCAATACCCACGCGACCACGCCCAAAGCCATCCCCCGGCGGGGAGTGGGTGCGGCGTTTATGCGCGGCATCATCGACGATTGATCCCCACCCTGCATTCGAGACCCTTGACCAGACGATTATGCGGACCCTGACCTACCCAACCGCGACGCCCGACTCTCTATTCTAGCCACCGCCTGCCCGCGGCGATGAACCCGAACCAACACCCTGCTGCGAAGCGGTGAAACTGGGGCCCGTTGGGGAGATAATGCATGATAATCCCTGGGGATACGTCCCCGCCAGCCGCCGATCGACCGCGCCTCTCGCCGGGCGACGCTCGATGGGTCAACTTCGGTTCCTCCGGGATCCGCTTTGGAATGCCGCGGGCAGATAATCAGGCAGATCGGAGGCGATCACCGACACTTCGCCAAGCTGCCGAGCCGCGAGATCTCCGGCCAGACCGTGGTAATGGACCGCACAGACCGCGGCATCGAAGGATGTCATCTTCTGTCCGAGCAAGGCGGCGATGACGCCCGCGAGCACATCGCCGCTGCCGCCCGTGGCCATGCCGGGATTACCGGTCTTGTTGACGTAAGCCCGTCGCCCATCGGTGACCACCGTCCCGGCGCCCTTCAGAACGACGACCGGCGGTTCCTGTCCGGGTTGCAGCGACGCCGACATCATCGTCGCGGTCCGCACGGCGAAATGGATGCGGTCGCCCTGGATCTTTCGCGTGGTGACGCCGTGCATGCGGGCGAGCTCGCCGGGATGGGGCGTGATGATGGTGCGCAGGTGCGGTCGGGCGTCCCAGCCGGCGGGATTCTTCCGGGATGATCTGCCCGTCAGATTCAGCGCGTCGGCGTCGATGACGGTTGGCACCCGCACGGTCATGCGGAAGGCGTCGATGAGTTCCCAGAGCCGCCGGCCGTAGTCGCCGGGAGCTTGGCCGATGCCGGGGCCGATCACCAGGGCGTCAGGCGCCGTGCCGTCGGGCGTTGCATGGAGGAATCCGCGCTCCTCAAGGAGCTTGCGCGACCTGGCCGGAGCGATCATCCCTGCCCGGGTCTCCGGGAGCGGGATGGAGGTGGCGCAGGGGCACAGGGTGGCGACGTGAAGCTGGATGGAGGCGGGCACGGCGAGGCTGACCAGCCCGGCGCCGCTGCGCAGCGCGCCCCTGCCGACCAGGGCGGGTGCACCGAGCATCCCGCGGCTGCCGCCGATGACCAGGATCCTGCCGAAGGTGCCTTTGTGACTATCGGCCGCCCGTTGCGGGAGGCGGGGGACGGTGCGAATACGCTTGAGATCGGCGCTCATGCCAGGCTCAACCCTTGCGGCTCGCGGCGGACCGCGGTTTCCTGGCGGCGGCGGCGCGTTGCGGTTTGCGTTCCGGCGACGCGGGCGGCGCTCCGACGGCACCACCCCGGCCGATGAGTGCGGCGATATAGCCGGCGCCGAAGCCATTGTCGATGTTGACCACCGAGACGCCGGAGGCACAGGTGTTAAGCATGGTCAGCAGCGGGGCGAGCCCGCCGAAATGGGCGCCGTAGCCCACGCTGGTGGGCACGGCGATCACCGGGCAGGAGACCAGCCCGCCGACCACGCTGGGCAGGGCGCCTTCCATGCCCGCACAGACCACCACCGCCCGGGCCTGGCACAACTCGACGCTGTGGGCCAGGAGCCGGTGGATGCCGGCCACGCCGACGTCGTAAAACTGTCGGGTGGGCTGGTCCATGATCTCGCAGGTCTCGCGGGCTTCCTCGGCGACGGGCATGTCCGCGGTGCCGGCGCAGACGATGGCCACGAAACCGTCGACAGGCACCGCCTGCTGCCGCCGGACGGCAAAAGTCCTGGCCAGATCGTTGTA
>CAYVVX010000352.1:3318-6121 GCA_964455315.1 uncultured Planctomycetales bacterium
GTCGCCCGGGTGCCCAGGAGATTGCCGCCGCCGGCGAGCCGCCGCTGGGCGATGGTGATCACCTGGTCGGTGCGTTTGCCCTGGCAGTAGATCACCTCGGGAAACCCGCAGCGGATGGAACGGTGATGATCGACCTTGGCGAAGCCGAGATCCTCGAAGGGCAGGTGGCGCAGGTCGTCCATGGCCTGGTCGACGCTACGGCGGCCGGCGCGCACGTCCGAAAGCAGCTTTTTCAGGCGGGCGGAATCCATGGCCGCCTATGATAGGACGTGGGCGTTGAAAACACCATCAGAGTGAATCCGCGCCTGACTGCTCATCAGGCGCGGGGCCTCAGCCGATAGCAAGACCATGCGTGCGGCGATGGGAATCACCACGGCGCCCGAGCGCTGTTCGACCAACACTTCCCCGGATGCGGAGATTCCCACGAGCCAGGCGGCGATGCGATCCGACGCGGATCTGCGGGCCAGGCGGCTGTTCTGGCTGCTGGTGATGGCCTGGCTGCTCAACCTGATGGACCTCTCCTACACGCTGCTGGCCCACAAACATGACCTGCTCCACGAGTTGAACCCGCTCGCGGCCAGCGTGCTGCCGTACGGCCCCCTGGCGCTGGTGGCCTACAAGGTCGGGTTCCTTCTGCTGGGAACCACGATCCTGTGGATCTGCCGGCAGCACCGGCTTACCGAAGGGTGTCTCTGGGCGTACACCGCGCTGTGCCTGGGATTGGCCTTCTGGTGGCAGCGGGTGGTGGCGGAGGCGGCCCCGATCCTGGCCCCCGAGCATCTGCCCGCACCGCTGCTGGGCTGGCTGGGCGGATAGGCCAGTCTCCAGAAGTTCCAGAGGCTGTCCTGCCCGTGGCAGGCCTTCCCACCCCTCGTCACGCTCCCCCGGGATGCATCACATCGGCGTCCTGAAACCCATGGCCCGGATCGCGCACCAACCTTTCCAGGCCTCGAACAATTGAAACAGCGAAATCACCAGCAGCAGCACGGCGAGCAGCCACTCCCCGCCGCTCATCGGCCAGCGCCAGACGATATAGCCGATCGCCAGCAGCAGGGTAACAGCGCCGGCCGCGGCGCGGAGCCGCTTTCCACGGCGGTCGATGTTGCAGGCGAAGGGCATGGCCTGGCTGATCCCCCGGATGACGGGTGTTGAACGCCCCGGTGCGGAGGCGAGCCGCTCAGAAATTGATGCCGGTACTGCCCAGGCCGAGAGCCTCATTCACGATGTTGCGAATGAACTGGTTGACGATCGAAGAGGTCAATCCGGCAGCCGCATCGGCGAGTACCTGGTTGCATCCGGTGGTCGTGACTGTGGTCTGAAGCAGCAGGCCGCCGGCGCAAACCAGGCGCAGACCCTTCCAGACCATCCGGCCGCGCCGCGATGGGCGACGTCGTGGCGACGATTTCACGGGTTACTCCCCTCCCTGATTGCCCGCCGGAGCGGTGGTCGTGCCGATCAGCGCCTCGCCATCCTCGCCGGGAGGAAGCTGGATCCAGCCGGAGCCGACCCGGATACGCCGCGGGCCGGCGCCGGAGGTTGCCGCGGGTGCCTCGCTTACCGGTTCCAGCGTCGGAGCGGAGACCGTCGGCGGGGGCTCCGAGGCGGCCACACCGACGTTGGGCGTTACCGCGGGCGAACGGCTCGAATCGAGGGCCTTGATCTGCTCCACCGTGAAGATGGGCACAGGGGGGATGGTGTCAGGTGAATGCCGCACCGAGAGGGCCTTGATGCCGACCGGGTGGCCGTAGAACTGAACCGGATCGATGGGGCTGCCCGGGGGCAGCTCGATGTAGGCGATGGTTCGCTGCGGCTCGGAACCCGGCTCGACGATGCGCCAGCGCTTTACCCGGCCGGCTTCCCCGTAATAGATGCTGCTGACCCGGATTTCACCGCGAACGTCGATCTTCTCGATCTCGGCCGGTGGCGCGGTGGCGAGCTTTCTGCGCTGGGCGGCAATCTCGTCAGCGGTGGCGATGGCGTTGATCTTGAGTTCCTTCATGTCGCCGAGGGCGGAGATGATGGCCATGCGGTCGCGAAGCTGCTCGGAACGCACCCGGGCATACTCGGAGGTGGGGGCGTCGGTCTGCTGCTCGGCGAGGGGGACCAGCTTGGCGATGATCGAATCGAAGCTTTGCTCGCCGAGGGGCTTCTGCTGCTCGGCGGCGATCTCGGCTTCGATGGCGTTCAATTCGATCTGGAACCGCTCGATGACCACCGGGTCCGTCGCGATCGCCGGGCCGGCGGGGCGGGTCGTGCTGGTGCGGGCGATGGGCTCGACCGGCACAATGCGCGGGGCGACCGTCGGCCGGGTGGTGGGCTGGTCGCTCGCGGCCAGGTCGAGACCGCCGGGCGGGACGATCTCGATATTCGGGCGGGCACCGGCCGGCGGGCTGCCGCCGGCGTCCGGCCCGCGATTGCCGGCCAGCGCTTCCGCACCGGGGCCGCGCTTGACCAGGTCGGCCTTGACCCACAGGTGCGCGCCGGGCGGCGGGCTGATCATGTAGAAGGCCTTGTCTTCGGTTTCGCCGAGGATGCTGACGCGGTCGCCCTTGCCCAATTGGACCTGCTTGGCATAGCGGCGGGCGTCCATCTGGCTGCCGGCGAAAACCCAGGTGCGGCCGTTAAGCACGCCGGACTTGTCGTCGGCCTTGTCGATAAACGTCTTGTCCACCAGGCTGAAGGTGCCGGCCGGCGGCTGAATCTTGAGCCAGCCGAACTCCTCGCCGACCACCTTCACCCTGTCACCGGTGTTGAGCTTGGTGACCGGGTAGTAGTTGGTGTTGAACCCGCTGCGGACGTAGAC
>CAYVVX010000353.1:0-6118 GCA_964455315.1 uncultured Planctomycetales bacterium
CCTCGATCGTCGCCATCGGCGGCACGGCCTTCCTCCGGCTGGTGCTGCATCCGACCGTGCAAACCGCCTTGAACGACGAGACCCGGGCGGCGTTGAAGTCCGCGCTGGTCCACCGCTGGGCCCGGTTCGTCCACGTCGCGATCCTGTTCATCATCCTCAGCGGCACGTACAACGCGGTGGTCATGTTCCCCCAGCACAAGCCGGTGGAAGGTGAGCCGCCGCTGTATCACATCCTCTTCGGCGTGAAGATGATGCTGGCCCTGGGCCTGTTCTTCATTGCGATCGCGGTGACCGGGCGAAGCAAGGCGTTCGCGGGCATGCGCAACCGGATGGTCAGGTGGACGGCCATCAATCTGGTCATCGCCGGCGCCATCGTGCTGATCTCGAACGTCCTGAAGAACATTCCGACCAGTTGAGCCGGCGGGCATGGCCATGATGTGTTACCAGCAACAACGCGGTGTTGACGCCTCGGGTGGCACATACCGACACGCAGGTACCAGTCGGTATCATACCGGCACACTCTTTGCTGTCGTCGCCGCGCTGGCCTGCACGGCCATGCTTCGGGCTGCGGACCCGCCGGCCCCCGCCGGCCGGCTGAATATCGTCTGGATCGTCGCCGACGACCATTCCGCCGACGTCTACGGCGCCTACGGTTCCACGCTGGCCCGCACGCCCAACCTCGACCGCTTCGCGTCCCAGGGGCTCCGCTTCGACCGCGCCTTCGTCAACGCCCCCTACTGCACCGCTTCGCGGCAGTCGTTCCTCACCGGGCGCTACCCGCATGCCGTGGGTGTGACCCTGCTGCGCCAGGCATTGCCCGACACGGCGTACACGCTCGCCCATCGCCTCCGCGAGGCCGGCTATCGCACCGGCGCCTTCGGCAAGATGCATTTTAACGCCCCGCTGCTGCACGGATTCGAGGTCCACGTCAGCGAACGCGACGGGCAGGAGCGCATCCGCCAGGGCGCATCCCGGCCCCTGCCGGAAGACCTGGAGGTCTTCGGACCCTGGCGGCCGTTCCAGGATCACGCCCGCGTGTGGCTCAACAGCGACTCGCGCCCGCTGCCCCTGTACGACCAGGACATGCCCGACAGCCTCTACGCCCGCGAGGCGATCAAGTTCATGGACGTGCACCGCGACGAGCCCTTCTTCGTGCAGATCGGCTTCCACGAACCCCATTCTCCCTACTGGTTTCCGGTGGAATTGGCTGGCAGCCGCCAGCGCGAGGAGTTTCCCGTGCCCACGCCGGGACCGGAGGACGCCTTTCAGATCCCGGCCATCTTCGTGGATCTCACCGACGCCGAGAAGCAGGGCATCATGGCCAGCTACTACACCTCGGTGGCCTTCCTGGACCGCAAGGTCGGCGAGGTGCTCGACGCCATCGACCGCATGGGCCTCGCCGGGAATACGCTGGTCTGCTATTTCGGGGATCACGGCTACCACCTCGGCGAGCACGGGCGGTTTGAGAAGCACTGTCTGTACGAGCGGATCGTGCGAACGCCGCTGGTCATGCGCCTGCCCGGCGCCATCAAGGCAGGCAGCGCCACCGAAGCCCTGGTCGAGTTCGTCGATCTGGTGCCCACCATGCTCGACTACGCGCGCGTCCGCCATGACGCGGGTACCCCGCCGCCGCGTGACCTCCATGGCCGTTCACTCCGCCCCCTGCTGGAGGGCCGCACCGACCGGTTCCGCGACGATGTCTTCTGCGAGTACCAGCACACCGAAGAGGCCATGATCCGGACCGCGCGACACAAGCTCATTTATCGGACCCGCAAGGCCCTGACCGACTGGTACACCCCGGTCGAGACCCCACCCGGCGGGACCGTCCGGTTGTACGACCTCCAGGCCGACCCGCAGGAGATGCACAACGTCTCCGGCGATCCCGCGAACGCGGAACTGATCGACCGCCTGCTGGATCACCTGGCCGACCGGTATCGAGCCTTTCCACCCTTGGGCAAGCCCGCTCCCGATGAGCTTTCCCGGCAGGATTTCCTCGATTGGGCCATCGCCGCCCGCGAACTGGACCCCTGAGCTCCCCCCGGGGGCCGGCAGCGACCAGACCATAAGTCTAATAATAGAAGATACTTAGACTCCAGGCTTGTTTTCATTACACCCCCGTCCCCAACCCTTCCACGCTCAATCCCCGGCCACCAGGGAGAGAATTCTCCCAAACCCACGCCAGTCATGAGCTTGCGGCGGTGCGGGGAGCGATCTCCTCCGGCCTTCAGAGCCCTCTGACAAGCCGATAAGTTGTTCCCTTTCAAGGAATTGCATTAACCGACGAGATTCTGTCGTTTCCTCGGGCGACGCCTGCAACCTTTGAGACGCCGGCGTGTCCAACAGTGCAGAGATTTGTGATCGAGGGCCTTGCCGGTCCGGTTCGTCGCCGCGTCGAGCCGGTGGGATGGGGAAGACACAGGAAGCCCGGCACCCTCGGATATGAAGGAGCTGTACCCGTGCCCGTTTACCTGAATTGCCCTCATTGTGAACACCCCCAGATCGTGCCGCAGCATCGGCGGGGCAGAGTTGTTGTCTGCCGGCAGTGCGCCCAGGCGTACGTCACCAGCCGCGAGGAGCAGCACCCCGAACTCATCGGTGCCGCGGGCGCCGGCTCGAATCGGCAAACCCGCAAGGAAGGCGTGTACGTGCTGGACTGACCGTGAGCCTCCTTCGGCGGTGTGGTGCCGCCGAATGTCGATCCCGAAAGGCGGCGAGCCCTCCCGGCTGGCCGCCTTCTTCTTCGCGCAGATCGCCCGGCTCCCCGGCCCTGCCGGCCGCGCCAGACGCACATCGCAACCGCCGGGCATTTCTTCAGCGATGATGAGGATTCGCAGCGTCACCCGCTCGCATTGCCGCACACGCCGCATTACAATGCCGCCCGTCCGGCGCCTGTCCACCCTCGCCGGAAACCCCGTTCCGGGGAGATGACGCGGTCCATCAGGGAAACCAGGGCGCCGAACCCAAGGAAGACTCCGTGCTATTCGACCGGCTACTAGGACTTTTCAGCCTCGACATGGGCATTGACCTGGGCACCTGCAACACGCTGGTCTGCGTGCGCGGGCAGGGCGTGGTGCTCAACGAACCATCCGTCGTCGCGGTCAAGAAGGGAACCACCCGGGTCCTCAAGAACGGCAACGCCGTCGGCGAGGAAGCCAAGAAGATGATCGGCAAGACTCCCGGCACCATCACGGCCATCCGCCCGCTGATGGACGGCGTCATCGCCGACTTCGACATCACCGAGGCCATGCTCGGCTACTTCATCCGCAAGGTGCACGGGCGGCGGGCGTTCGTCATGCCCCGCGTGGTCATCGCCGTGCCCTCGGGCATTACCGCCGTCGAAAAACGCGCCGTCTACAACTCCGCCGAGCGGGCCGGCGCCCGCCGCGTGTACCTGGTCCCCGAGCCCATGGCCGCGGCCATCGGTGCCGGTCTGCCGGTCGCCGAACCGCGGGCCTCGCTGATCATCGACATCGGCGGCGGCACCACCGAGGTGGCCATTCTCTCGCTGGCCGACATCAGCGTGTGCGAGTCACTGCGCGTGGCCGGCGACGACATGGACGAAGCTATCGTCAACCACATGAAACGCACCTACAACCTGGTCATCGGTCCGCAGATGGCCGAGAAGATCAAGGTCGAGATCGGCTCGGCTGCGGAGCTGGAGGAGGAGCTCACCCTGGAGGTGCGCGGGCGGGACATGATCAGCGGACTGCCGCGCAAGGCGGTGATCACCAGCGAAGAGGTCCGCGAATCGCTCAAGGAGCCCATCGGACTGATCGTCGAGGCGGTGGTCCGCACGCTGGAGAAGGCCGAGCCGGAACTGGCCGCCGACCTGGTGGAGGACGGCATGTGGCTGGCCGGCGGCGGGGCCCTGCTGCGCGGGCTGGACGTGGTGCTGGGCCAGACCACCGGCCTGCAGTGCCGCGTGGTCGATGACCCGCTGACTGCGGTTGCAAGAGGTACTGGGATCTTCCTGGATCACCTCAACGAGTGGAAGGACACGCTCGAGTCCGACGAGGACGACGTATAACCTTCCACGCGGCGTCAGGGACGGCCGACTCGGAGGTCGGTCGCTTACGCATCGCTCAACCGGACAGCAAGCCGCCCCATGGCCTGGGATCGCTTTCTTCGACCGCTCGATCGCTTCACCCTCTTCAGCGGGCTGATGCTGGGCTCGGCGCTGCTGCTGCTGCTGCCGCATGACCCGATGCGTTTCGCCAAGGATCTCCCCCCGATCAGCCTGCTGCCGCGCCTGGGGATGCGCGACGCCGCGGTGACCGCCGCCTCGGCCGCCGGCGACGCGATCGCCAAGGCCGTCCCCGCCGCCGAACACGCCGAGACGCTCCGCCGGGCCCGCGAACTGGAGAACGAGAACCTCGCCCTGCGCCAGCAGGTGGCCGAACTTCTCACCATCAGGGACCGCCTGATCGGGCTGCGCAAACGCGGCTTTCCCGCCGACGGCAAGCTGATCCCCGCGGACATCATCGGCCTCGACGCGGCCCCCGGGCGCGACTCGCTGCTGCTGAACAAGGGCAGCGGCGCCGGCGTGTCGCGTGAGGACTGGGTCGCGTCGCGCTTCTTCGTCAACGCCGGCGAAGCGGACGGCGCCGCTGACACCGCCGCGGTGATCATGGGCGAAGCGCTGATCGGCTGGATCGAGGAGACCGGCCGGTGGACTTCCCGTGTGGTGCTGCTGTCGGACCCGGTGGCGAACAAGGCCCTGAAGGTACGGATCATCGGCAAGGACAACCGCTACGTCGAGGTGGTCCTGTCCGGCGCCGGCCGCGGACGGATGAAGATCGCCGACCTGCCGGTGGACTGGGTCAGCGGGGCCAGGGCCAGGGTGGCGGTCGGCGACGTGGTGACCAGTTCGCCGGACGACTCGCGCCTGCCCGTCGCGCTGGCCATCGGCACCATCAGCGAGCTGATCCCCAACCGTGAGAAGCCGCTCTACTACGATGCGATGGTGGCCCCGCGCGAGAACCCCGCCGGCTTCCACGACGTGCTCATCGCCGACCTGTCGCCGACGGCGGGGAAGGAATAGGCACCACCGGGCTTCCGGTCGGCGGCAGCATTGACATCCGGTCTCAGGCTCCATTCCCAGGTCGCCGCTTTTCGCTGGCACACCCCACGCCCGGCGGTTTACAATGCACCCGGTGCCCGGCCCCCGGAGGGGATGACTCGCCATTCCGCTCACCGCGGGCTCACCATGCGAGGCCACATGACCAGCAAGGACATCCACAGCATTCTTGCCGACTGGCCGCAGAAGATCGGCGAGATGCAGGTCCGCCGTATCGTCGGCACCGATGGCGAATCGTTCATCCAGCTCCGGCTGGACCTGGGCATGCTCCAGATGAAGCTGGACGGCCGGCCCGACGGCGAGCGCCCCTTCGGGTGCGAGTCGATGCTGGAGTTCCTCAGTTCGCTCAACGATCGCCAGGGCAGCCTGTCGGAGCTGACCGAGGAGCAGGCCCAGGCCGTGGCCCGCGAGATGCTGCAGTATTACCGCCGCCGCATCAGCCTGATCGCGCTGGCCGAGGAGGCGAAGAACGACGACGACGCCGACCAGGCCGACGCCTGTCTCCGCCGGGCGATCCGCGACGCCGACCACAATCTCGCCCTGCTGGACCTGCTCCGCGACTCACCGGACAACGGCGAGCTGTGGCTGGATCACGAGCAGTACCGCCCCTTCATCCAGATGCACCGCTACCGCTGTCTGGCCGAGCGGTCCCTGCTGGTCCAGGATCCCGACGGGGCCATCGAGTACCTCAAGGCCGGCATCCTCAGCATCCAGCGGGTTCCGCGGACCGACATGGCGGCGCCCGAGGGCATACCGGTCGTCGACGTGATGCCCTTCGTCCGGGAACTGAAGCGGTTCGAGCGGCAGATCCGCAAGTCCTACCGCCGGCGGCGCACCCTGCGCGAACAGCTCGAAGACGCCATCGATGCCGAGAATTTCGAGCAGGCCGCCAGGCTTCGCGACATGCTCGCCGACCAGCCGCCGATGGAGGAGTGATTCTCCACGCGGCCGGGCCGCCGGCATCATCCCCGGCGCTCTTTTCGGACCGCGACTTTTCCCGCCATTATCGTTGTACCCGCATTGGCGTCGCAGCCGTTTCAC
>CAYVVX010000354.1:0-6110 GCA_964455315.1 uncultured Planctomycetales bacterium
GCCCGATCAGCCTGGCCACTTCCATGCAATCCTTGTCCCCTCGGCCGGACAGGTTGATCACGATGATCCGATCCTTCGGCAGCGTCGGCGCCAGCTTGACCACGTGGGCCACCGCGTGGGCGCTTTCCAGCGCCGGGATGATCCCCTCGGTCTCCGACAGCAGCGTAAACGCGGCCAGCGCTTCCGTGTCCGACGCGGCCACGTACTCGGCCCTTCCCGCCTCCTTCCAGTGGGCGTGGACGGGCCCCACGCCGGGATAGTCGAGCCCGGCGGAGACCGAGTGCACCGGCTGGGTCTGCCCGTCGGCGTCCTGGAGGACATAGGTGTACATGCCGTGCAGCACGCCGGGGGCGCCCTTGGTCAGCGTCGCCGAATGCCGCAGCCCGTCGAGCCCCTCGCCGCCGGCCTCGACGCCGACCAGCCGGACCGACGCGTCGGGCACGAAGGGGGCGAAGATGCCCGCGGCGTTGCTGCCGCCGCCGACGCAGGCCACCACCACGTCGGGCAGCCGCCCCTCCAGCTTCTCCATCTGCTCGCGGGTCTCGCGGCCGACAATCGTCTGCAGGTCGCGGACGATCATCGGGAACGGGTGCGGGCCCATCACGCTGCCGATGATGTAGTGGGTGTGCTCGACGCTGCCCATCCAGTCGCGCATGGCCTCGTTGATGGCGTCCTTGAGCGTCTTCTGTCCGCTCTCCACCGACACCACCCGCGTGCCCAGCAGTTCCATGCGGAACACGTTGAGGCTCTGCCGCCGCACGTCCTCCGCGCCCATGTACACCGTGCATTCCAGCCCGAACATCGCCGCCGCGGTCGCCGTGGCCACCCCGTGCTGGCCCGCGCCGGTCTCGGCGATGACCCGCTTCTTGCCCATCCGCAGGGTCAGCAGGGCCTGCCCCAGGGTGTTGTTGACCTTGTGCGAGCCGGTGTGGTTCAGATCCTCGCGCTTGAGGTAGATCCTGGCCCCGCCGAGCCGCTCGGTCAGCCGCTTCGCGAAATACAGGGGGCTGGGCCGGCCGACGTAATGGGTCAGGTAGTTCGCCAGCTCGTCCCAGAAGGCCTGGTCCTCCCTCGCCCGGGCGTACTCGCGCTCGAGCTGGTGGACCGCCTCCATGAGGGTCTCGGGGACGTACTGGCCGCCGAAGGGGCCGAATCGCCCTTGCGCATCGGGGACGTTGAGCAGGGAAGCAGCCGCGGCGGTCATGATCGCTCCTGGTGCGAAGGGGGGCGTCCGGGTCAGTTCAGAGCCGGATTATAACACCCCGGCCGCGGAATGCGGAGACGCGGCGGCCCCGGCCGGGGGAGCCGGCTCCGCTCGGCGCCCGGCGCCACTGGCGACCCGCGCCGGTGCGGGCGTACAATGCCGGGTGATCCGACGGTCCCGTCTCTCGAATGCCGACTCCACGGCGAGGAAACAGCGATGGCCAGCCAGGACGTGCTCGATCAACTGCTCAGCCGCCTTTGGGATGACTACTGTGCGCGGGTGGCCCATGCCCGGCGCTACGGCGAGCTGGTCGCCGCACAGTCCGGGCGGGTGGTCAACGATCACATCGCCTACCGCACCTTCAACGCGCCGACCGGCGCGCAGCCCGCGGGTATCCCGTCCATCTCCCGCGTGATCGAGCCGCTCGGCTACACCGCGGCGGGCAGCTACGAGTTCACCGACAAGCACCTGACCGCCCGGCACTACCAGCATCCCGACCCGATCATGCCCAAGATCTTCATCAGCCAGCTCGAGGTGGATCGTCTTCCGGCCGGCGCGGCCGCGGCGATCAAGGCCGGCGTGGCGGATGCGGTGGATCGTGTCGGCGATGAGGGCATGCGGATGCTGGCCTCGGTGCGGTCGCTGGCCGCCGCGGATCAGTCCGCGCTGGCCGATCGGCTGTTCGCCTTCTTCCGCCAGCGCCCCTGGAGCCCGCCGCCGCGGCAGGTGGTGATCGACGTGAACCAGGAGAGCCAGTACGGCGCCTGGACGCTGCTGCACGGCAACAACGTCAACCACTTCACCGCCTACATCAACGAGCAGCGGGTGGGCGCCTGGCCGGACATCGAGACCACCATCGACGCCCTGCGCGGCGCGGGCGTGCCCATGAAGGCGGAGATCGAGGGCGCCCGCGGCAGCAAGCTGCGCCAGACCGCCACCCAGGCGGTGGACGAGGCCTGCGCGGTGCGCGAGCCCGACGGCTCGACCGGTAAGCTCACCTGGTCCTACGCCTACTACGAACTCGCCGAGCGCGGCGATGTCCCCGGTCCCGACGGCCAGCCGGCCCGCTTCCAGGGGTTCCTGGGCCCGCAGGCGACGCACCTGTTCGTAATGACCTGACGGTAGACGTGTCCGCCGGGCCGCGCGGTGAGGCGGCCTCTCATTTCAGGAGCACAACGCATGGCCAAGAAGGCGAAGAAGAAGCCGGTTCGCATGGCCGGGAAGTCGCGAACCAGGTCCAGCCCCATGGGCAAGGCCCGCCCCAAAAAGAAGGCGCCCGTGAAGAAGCCCGCGGCCAGGAAGGTCAAGGCCGCCCGGCCCGCCCCGCGGTCGGCGTCGAGCGGTCGCCGCTCGACCTGGCTGGACGACGCGGCCCGGACGCCGGTGATCGACAGGTACGCCCGCCAGCTCGAAAGCTTCATCGAGGCGATGGCCGACGGGCGGATCGATACGGGCGAGCTGGACGCCCAGGAAAAGCGGCTGGTCAAGCTGATGAAGGAGGTCGAACCGGCGCTGGACGACGACCTGCACGCGAAGGTGACCCGCCTGCTGTGCGAGCTGACCGCATACGACATCATGCAGATCTTCCACTCCATGCAGGAGGCCCGCCCGCGGACGACGTTCCAGGGGTAAGGGCGGCGGCGTGCGTGCAGGAGTAGCGGCCGGTTCCTGCTCCGCCGTGGCGAGGCCCCGCCGGCCGTTCCCCCGAGTTGCAGCGGCCGGCGCCCCCGCCGGCCGTCTGGCGGGACGACCTGATGCGTTCCGAGTGATGAGTCGGGGGGAGTGCGGCCATTCATTGCCGCACGCATCCGTTTAGCCCCCTCGCGTGCGAGGGGCGAATGCGAGGAAATCGTCGAGCCCGCGCTCCGGCGAGCCTCCAAAGAAATCACCCGGTATTCGCGATCCGAAGGCACGGCAACCTGCAACCGCGGGAGCACGTCGCCGCATGCAGCCGGACCTCGTGGAGCCGCTCGGCGGTCGGGAACCGTTCATCGGTTCACCGGGGGTCCGTGACACCTTCGGCGGCGACTTCTGACCTTCCTGTTGACGGAGGTCAGGAAGTGGGTTATTTGTGGACGGAGCGGGTGCCGGGGTTCAAGCAGGGGTGATGACGGGCCAAGCGGCCTGCGGTCGCGGGGAGACCGCGGACATGGGGCCGGGCATGGATCATCAAGAAAACCGGACAGCAGGTCGCCCGCTTTTCCTCTCGTGGCAGGAAGAGACATCAGTGGCGCCCCTTTTCTTTCGGAACAGGAGAATCGGTATGAGATGCAAGATAATGAACCGTCTCCTGACGAACTGGGCATTCGCCACCTGCTTCGCGATGTTCGTCGCCAGCACCCAGGCGCAACAAATCACGGGCGAGCCGGGTTCGCCCAGCGCCACGACCACGCTGGATGGCCGCTATCTTCCGAATCCGCCGGCGCGATTCGGCGGCGTTATTAACCTCGACGCATTGAATTCGAAACCCTATTGGCCGCCGACGGTGGTTCCGCCAAAGGATGCGCCCAACGTCCTGCTGATCCTCACCGATGATGTCGGTTTCGGGGCGCCGAGCACTTTCGGAGGCCTGATCCCCACGCCCGCGATGGACCGGATTGCGAAGGCGGGACTGCGCTACACGCAGTTCCACACCACGGCCCTGTGCTCACCGACCCGTGCGGCGCTGATCACCGGTCGCAACCACCATTCCGTCGGTTTCGGCGTGATCACGGAAATCTCGACGGGTTACCCGGGCTACAACAGCGTCATCACCAAGGACAAGGCGACCATCGGCACCATTCTGAAGAACAACGGCTTCGCGACCTCATGGTTCGGCAAGAACCACAACACGCCGTCGTTCCAGGCCACGCAGGTCGGCCCGTTTGACCAATGGCCCATCGGAATGGGCTTTGACTACTTCTTCGGCTTCATGGGCGGGGAGACCAGTCAGTGGCAACCGGGCAATCTGGTTCGCAACACCACGCCGATCCATCCGAATGTGGGCAAGCCGGGCTGGAACCTGACCACGGCGATGGCGGACGACGCCATCCGTTACCTGAACGAAGTCAACGCGCTCGACCCGAAGAAGCCGTTCTTTCTCTATTACGCGCCGGGCGGAACGCACGCCCCGCACCATCCAACGCCGGAATGGATTGCCAGGTTCAAGGGCAAGTTCGATATGGGTTGGAACGCCGTCCGTGAGCAGATCTTCGCCAATCAGAAACGGCTCGGCGTCATCCCGCAGAGCGCCAAACTCACGCCATGGCCCGGGGACATCCTCAGGAAATGGGACGACCTGAGCGCGGACGAAAAGAAACTGTATGCCCGCCAGATGGAAGTCTATGCGGCTTATCTCGCCTATACCGATCATGAGATCGGCCGGGTGATCCAGACCGTGGAGGACATCGGCAAACTCGACAACACGCTCATCATCTACATCAGCGGCGACAACGGCTCCAGCCCCGAGGGCACGCCCAACGGCACGCCCAACGAGATGACCACCTTCAACGGCATGGACGTGCCGGTGGCCGACATGATGAAACTGATCGACGTGTGGGGTTCGGACAGGACCTATCCGCACATGGCGGTGGGTTGGACCTGGGCCATGGACACGCCCTACAAGTGGACCAAGCAGATCGCCTCACATTTCGGCGGCACCCGCAACGGCGTGGCCATTTCCTGGCCCGCGCGAATCAGGGACGCCGGCGGCATCCGCAATCAGTTCCACCATGTGATCGACATCGTGCCCACGATCCTCGAAGCGACCGGCATCCCGGCGCCGGTCGAGGTGAACGGTGTCCAGCAAAGTCCGATCGAGGGGGTGAGCATGGCTTACACCTGGGCCAGCGCCAATGCCGATGTGCCCTCGAAGCGCACCACGCAGTATTTTGAGATGTGCGGCATGCGCGCGATCTACCACGAGGGCTGGATCGCCTCAACAACACCCTTCCGGGCACCTTGGAACATCACCGCGCCGACCCCCAAGGACGTCGTCAACGACGTGAAGTGGGAGCTGTACGACCTCAGCAAGGACTGGACCCAGTGTGATGATGTGGTTGCAGTCAATCCCACCAAGCTCGCGGAGCTTCAGTATTTATTCTGGGTGGAGGCGAGCAAATACCAGGTGCTGCCGTTGGATGCCTCGGGCTTCACCCGGTCGATCGCGCAACGCCCGAGCATCGTGGCGGGACGAACCGAATTCACTTACCTGACGCCGGTTACCGGTGTCCTTTCCGGCAACGAACCGAATGTATTCAACAAGTCCTACTCGTTCACCGCCGACATCACGGTACCCGAGGGGGGCGGCGAAGGCGTGCTCGTGACCGATGGCGGACGTTTCGGCGGCTATGCCCTCTACCTGAACCAGGGCAAGCCGGTGCTGAATTACAACCTGGAGGGCGTGGCGCGATTCCGTTGGGAGGGTCCGGAGGCTCTTGCAGCCGGCAGGCACCAGGTCACTTTCGATTTCAAATACGACGGGCCTGGGTTCGCCAAGGGTGGCACGGGAGTGCTGTCGGTGGATGCCCGGGAAGTGGCGCGGAACACAGTCCCGAGCACCGTCCCGTTCATCTTCGGCCTCGATGAAAGCTTCGATGTCGGCTCGGACACGGGCACGCCCGTTGAGGATGCGGAATACCAGGTGCCGTTTGCCTTCAACGGCACGCTGCACAAGCTCACCGTCAAGCTGGAGCCGCCGCAGTTGAGTACTTCGGCTATGAAGTCGGCGCAGGATAAGGTTGGGAATAAGGACTGAATTCCTATTCACAATCACGCGACAGCCGCTGCTGGTCGCGTGATTTCTCACGGTTACGGTGCTTGAGGCAGTATCCCAGTGATACCAGGCTCTCTGCTGGACCGGCGACAGTCACGCACGGCAAGCAGGAAAAGAGGCCATCACCGCTCCTGATGCTCTCCCTGCGGTGGG
>CAYVVX010000355.1:0-6095 GCA_964455315.1 uncultured Planctomycetales bacterium
CCGCTCCGCACCGTCGACAAAGGGCCGGTCTGCTCTGTAATGATGCTATAGACTCGATCTTTCGGGTAATTCGGGTGCCAGGGGTCCTCCATCGCATCAAGGTGATAGAGATAGCCGAAGAATTCGTCGAACCCGTGGACGGTAGGCAGGAATTCATTCTTGTCTCCCAGATGGTTCTTGCCGAACTGTCCGGTTGCGTAGCCCAGTTCCTTCAGGGCCGTAGCGATGGTCGGCGCCTCGGCTGGCATGCCGATGCTGGCTCCGGCCTGGCCGACCGTCGTCAATCCGGTACGGATCGGCAACTCGCCGGTGATAAAACTGGCTCGGCCGGCCGTGCAACTCGCTTCGGCATAGTAATCTGTGAAGATAACGCCCTGGGATGCCAGCTTGTCGATGTGCGGTGTCCGCCCTGCCATCATGCCGCGGTGGTATGCGCCGATATTCCACATGCCGATATCATCGCCCATGATGAAAACGATGTTGGGTTTCGACTGGGCCAGGGCAAAGCTCGGGGCGATGACCATCAGCAGTGCAGCCGGTAATGCTGCAGGCAGTGACTTGCTTCGGTTCACGATTGACCTCCATTTCGCTGATTCAATCTCATCAATGGAAACACTGAGGCCGCCAGGCTTTCCCCCGAAAGTCGGGATGCCCCACGATGATCACTGCAACGCCTGAGCCTCCTTTCCGTGAGAAAACGTTCGATCCTGCCCCAATGAACCCCTGCAACGCGCTTCGGTCCACTGCCAATCCGCATCTTATCCGTGCCGGAGACCCTGTCAAACCGCAGTGGATCGCGATTGACGAATGGACTCCGCCGCCCGCGAACCACGTTTCAGCTTAAGGAGGCTATAAAGTCTTATTGGATCTTTCCTGGCAATGTATTCGGCTCCGATCATGCAGGAAATCCAAAAAATGAGGGTTTGACAGGCAATCTGTTGCGTCCACCATCTAACCCTACCTGCAGCTGCCAGCGCTCGCGCCGGCAGCTATGCATCTGGAATACGAACAAGGGGCTCCCGCCTTAAGCCTCGCGCGGCGCCTCTGCGAACAGCCATCGCCCCACCACGCCGGCCAGCACCGCCCCCACGATCGGGGCCACCCAGAACAGCCACAACTGTCCCAGCGCCCAGCCGCCGACGAACAGCGCCGGGCCGGTGCTGCGGGCCGGGTTCACGGAGAGGTTGGTGATGGGGATTCCCACCAGGAGGACCAGGGTCAGGGTCAGGCCGATGGGGATGCCCGCGAAGCCGGACGGCGCGGACTTGGAGGTCGCGCCGATGATCACGGTCAGGAAGATGAAGGTCAGCAGCACTTCCGAAAGGAACCCGGCCATCATGCTGTACTTGCCCGGCGAATGCTCGCCGTAGCCGTTGGCGGCCAGGCCGCCCACCGAGGGGTCGTAGCCGCCGGGTCCCCCCTTGAGAATCACCAGCAGCGCGGCGGACGCCACGATCGCGCCGATCACCTGGGCGACGATGTACCCGACCAGCTCCTTCGCCGGGAACCGCCCGGCCGTCGCCAGTCCCACGGACACCGCCGGGTTGAGATGACACCCCGACACCTCGCCGAGGGCATAGACACACCCCAGCACGGTCAGTCCGAAGGCCAGGGCGACGCCCAGGAACCCGATGCCCAGTTCGGTCTCGCCGCCCATGAACTGGGCGGCGAATACCGCACTGCCGCATCCGCCGAACACGAGCACGAACGTCCCGATCGCTTCCGCCGCGAGCTTGCGCATGACCATGACCTCCAGCCAGATGAGGAAACTGCGCCCCCGATGGCGCAAGTATCCCCTCACACTGGATGATAGTCAATCGTGCTTGATACCCCGGGAATGGCCGAATATCAGGCCGGTTGGAGTGAGCCCGGGAAGCGGCTCAGGTCGCCTCGTTCTCCGAGCGGGCCAGCAACCGATCCAGTTCCACCCGCAGGCGCAGAAGTTCCTTTTTCATCTGCGGCAGCTTCTGCAGCGCCGCGAGTTGTCGCTTGCATTCCTGGATGGGAATCGCCGGGGCTCCCAGCACGGTGATGCCGTCGTCGAGCGAGTTGGTCACCCCGGCCTTGGCCCCCACGGTCACATCGTCGCCGATGGTGATGTGACCAACCACGCCGGCCTGACCGGCCATGGTCACATGCCGCCCGACCGTCACCGAGCCGGCGATGCCGACCTGGGCGACGAAGAGGCAGTCCTCACCGACACGCGTGCCGTGCCCGATGGCGATGAGGTTGCTGAACTTGGTGCCTGAGCCGATCACCGTGCTGCCCAGCGTGGCCCGGTCGATGGTGCAATTCGCGCCGATCTCGACATCGTCGCCGACCACCACGTTGCCGATCTGCGGGATCTTGATCCACTTGCCGCTGATCGGGGCGTATCCGAGCCCGTCCTCGCCGATCACCGTCCCGGCATGCACCGTGACCCGATCTCCGAGCACGCAGTTGTCGTAGATCACCACGTTGGGAAACAGCGTGACATCATCGCCGATGCGGCACCCGCGGGCGATGCACACCCCGGAGTACAGGGTAACATTCGTCCCGATCTGAACATCTTCATCGATATGCACCCCCGGAGCGATGTTGGCGTTGGCGCCGACAACCGCGGAGGGATGAACGAACGCGCTGCCGGAGCGGTGCCACTGCGGATGGCGCCGGTGGCCATGCAGCTTGACCATCGTCGCGGTCATCGCCGCGTAGGGCTCGGCGGTGCGGACCAGGTTCAGCCTGCGGTCCACACTGATGTCCGGCCTGACCAGGACCGCGGCCGCCCGTGTAGTCGTTAACTCGCGTTCGTACTTGGGGTTAGAGAGAAAACTGAGCTGCCCGTCACCGGCCTCCTCCAGCGTTGCGACCGAGGAAATGGCCACTTCAGCGTCGCCGTCGATGTCACAGGGAATGCCAACCGTGCCCAGGTAGTCAGCCAGTTGCGCCAGAGTCAGGGTCATCGACGTGTTCACCGCCAAGGTTGCCGCTCTCAGGTCATAAAAGGGTTATCATAGGAGGCGGCGATGGAAGGTGTCAATCGGAAACGACGCGGGTCGAGCGAATCGACCACCCGCAAGCTTTGACGTAAGTCGTTACAATAGCGAAGATTAAGCATGGCCAACGGCGACATCATCCGCTGTTTTGAGGAGATGGCGAGCCTCCTGGAGATCCAGGGAGCCGACGCCTTCCGCATCAACACCTACCGCAAAGCGGCCCGCTCCATCGGCGACCTGACCGAGGATCTCGCCGACATTGCCGAACGCGGGGAACTCCAGAAGATCCCCGGCGTCGGCAAGGGCATGGCCGAGCGGATCACCGAGTTTCTCGCCGACGGGCGGATCAAGTTGCACCAGGAGTTGCTGGCATCGTTCCCGCCGGGATTGCCCAGGCTGCTGGAGATCCCGGGGCTGGGCCCCAAGAAGATCCAGGCGCTGCACGGCCAGCTCGACATCGGCAGCATCGAGGAACTGCAGGCCGCCATCACCGACGGGCGCGTGGCCGAGCTGCCGGGGTTTGGGGCCAAGAGCTGCGAGAAGATCCTCGCCGGCATCCAGTTCCTGAGCAGCTCCGCGGGGCGCACGCCGCTGGCCATTGCCGAAGTGATCGCGGAGTCGATTCGTGCCCGGGTGGCATCGCTGCCGGGGGTGCGCCGCGTGGAGGTCGCCGGATCGCTGCGCCGCGGGTGCGAGACCATCGGCGACATCGACCTGCTCTGTGATGCCGATGACGGCGCCGCCGTGGTCAAGGCGTTCACCACCCTGCCCGAAGCGAAAGCGGTGCAGGCGGCCGGCGACACCAAGGGCTCCATCCTGGTCGCCAGCCCGCGTGGCGGCGACCTGCAGGTGGATCTGCGGGTGGTGCCCACCGTGTCCTTCGGCGCGGCGTGGCAGTATTTCACCGGCTCCAAGGAGCACAACGTCCGTCTGCGCGAGCTGGCGGTCAGGCAGAAGCTGCGGCTCAACGAGTACGGTCTGTTCGACGGCGAGACTTCCGTCGCCGGCGCGGACGAAGCGTCGATCTACGAGCGCCTCGGCCTGAAATGGATGCCGCCGGAATGCCGCGAGGATCGCGGCGAGATCGAATCCCGCGGGGAACTCCCCGGGCTGGTCACGCTCGCCGCCATCAGGGCCGATCTGCACATGCACACCACGGCCAGCGACGGCAAGTGCGAGATCGAGGAGATGGCGGCGGCGGCGAAGGCCCGCGGCTACAGCCACATCGCCATCACCGACCATTCGCGCAGCTCGGTGATCGCCAACGGGCTCTCCATCGAGCGGCTGCTCGAGCACGCCGAGCGCGTCCGCGCGATCAACCGCAAGGGCCAGGGCATCACCCTGCTGGCCGGGACGGAATGCGATATCCTCTCCGACGGCTCGCTGGACTATCCCGACGAGGTGCTGGCCGCGCTGGACTGGGTGGTGGCCAGCATCCACGCCGCTCAGCAGCAGCCGCGCGACAAGCTCACCGCCCGCTGCCTGGCGGCCCTGGAGAATCCCTACGTCTGCGTGCTGGGGCATCCATCCGGGCGGCTCATCGGGCGGCGCGACGCGATGGACATCGACTGGGACCGGGTCATCAAGACCGCGGCCCGCACCGGCACCGCCCTGGAGGTCAACAGTTCCTGGCAGCGGCTCGACCTGAAGGACGCTCACGTGCGCCAGGCCATGGACGCCGGCTGCACGCTGAGCATCAACACCGACGCGCATGCGATCGATCAGATGGAGCAGATGCGGCTGGGCATCATCACCGCCCGGCGCGGCTGGGCCACCACCGAACGCGTGCTCAACGCCTGGTCTGTTGACAAACTGGTCGACTGGGTGGCCGGGAAGCGCGGAGGCAAGGCGTGATCCGCATGCCGGTACGGCCCCTCATCGTGAGCCCGCGCTCCTCATATCGTCGGCGCAGCGCCATGACCCTGACCGAAACGCTGCTGGCGGCGGCGGGCATCGGCCTGCTCATGCTGATCGTCGCGGTGGGTATCGACCAGGTGCGGTCCGACCTCAAGCGGAGACAGGTGGAACGGGTGCTCCTGCTGCTGGACCGGGCCCTGGACGCCTATCACCAGGACACCGGTGCCTGGCCGGTCGCGAGCCCGGTTGAGGCGGCGGAGGACTCCCCTTCCGCCGAGCATCCGCCGACAGTTCTGGCCGCCGTCGACGTCCTCGCCGCGCTGCGCTCGGTCGAAGCCTCGCGCGCCATCGTCGATGAGATCCCCGCGATGCTCCGCCGCCCCCTGGCTCCGCCCCCAGCCGCATCGGTCATCCCGCCGGCGAGCCAGCCGGCCGATGATGCCTTCGCCATGCTGGTCGATGCCTGGAGCCGGCCGCTCCACTGCCTCACGCAACACAGCCGCTCCACCATCCAGCGCGAAGCCGTCGCGGCCAACGGTGGCCGGCCCATTTACATCAGCGCCGGCTCCGACGGGCTCTTCGAGAGCGACGACGGCTCCGCATCCGGCGACAACATTCGCGGCGACGAGGTCATGCAGGGAGGAACCCCCCAATGAGAATGTTTCGTATTGCTGTCGTGATTGCCCTGACGGCCACATGGCATGTTTCCGCGGCCCCGAACGACCCCGCCGCGTCACCACCCAACGTGATCATCTTCTACGCCGACGACATGGGCATCGGCGACGTCGGCGCGTACGGCTGCCGCGACATCCGCACACCCCACATCGATCGGCTCGCCGCCGAGGGCATCCGCTTTACCAACTACTACTCTGCGGCACCGGTCTGTTCACCCTCGCGGGCCGCGCTCCAGACCGGCCGCTATCCGCAGCGGGCCGGCGTTCCCACCAACGTGAGTTCCACGCCGGGCGACGCGGGCATGCCGGCGCAGCAGTTCACCCTCGGCGAGCTGGCCAAAACCGCAGGCTATGCGACCGGGCTGGTCGGCAAGTGGCACCTGGGCTTCTCCGACGACACCGTGCCCAATGCCCAGGGTTACGACTTCTTCTTCGGGCACCACGCCGGTTGCATCGACTACTACTCGCACATGTTCTACTGGCAGGCGCCGCACCATCACGACCTCTACCGCAATCGCCGGGAGATCCACGAAGAAGGAGCGTATTTCACCGAGCTGGTGGCCCGCGAGGCGTCGCAGTTCATCGACAG
>CAYVVX010000356.1:0-6072 GCA_964455315.1 uncultured Planctomycetales bacterium
ACCGAATCTTTTGTGGGCGTCAGCGGCGACGCGGCCATGGGGGTGGTGGACCGCGGCGCGCCGGCGGTGGGCATCGACTATCTCTCGGTGGACGGCTTTCACAGCCGCGAGCACCCGGCCCACTACGCCCTGCTGGCCAACGGCGTCATCATCATCGAGGGTCTGGACCTGGGTCAGGTGGAACCCGGCCGCTACGAAATGATCGCCCTGCCGCTGAAGATCGCCGGCAGCGAAGCGAGCCCGGCCCGGGTGATCATCCGCCCGCTGGAGGAGAAAAAGCGGTCCCGCCGGTCTCGGAAGGACCGTTCCGCTTGACTCCGCCCGATAGCCTGTTAATACTCTGATGATAGAGTATCTTCGGCGCCGGCCGGACCCTTCCGCGAACAAGGGCGACCGCCCGAAGCCATGCCGGACCATCCCGCCCGGGACCGCTCGCAACACGAGGAGTTTGCTCCATGAAGGCGTGACCGGTTAACCTGCCGGACGCGGCAATCAACCGATCACCGTGCTTCCGGGAACCGACCGCAAGGAGAATCGTATGGCGGCCAACAGACCGGTCTGGGGCATCGATCTTGGACAGGTGGCATTGAAGGCGATCGCCCTTCGTTCCGCCGGCGACAAGGTTGAAGTCGTCGACTACGCCTACATCGAGCATCAGCGCATCCTGTCCCAGCCCGAAGTGGACCGCCCGGCGCTGGTCGCCGAGGCCATGAAGCAGTTCACCGACAAGCATGACGTCACCCACGACGCGGTGGTGGTCGCGGTCCCGGGGCAGCACACCCTGGCCCGCTTCGTCAAGCTTCCGGCTGTCGAGAAGAAGGCCAAGATCCCCGAGTTGGTCGAGTGGGAAGCCAAGCAGCAGATCCCCTTCGACATGGAGGAGGTCATCTGGGACTACCAGATCTTCTCCCCGCCGACCGCCCCGGAGACCAACGTGGGCATCTTCGCGATGCGCCGCGAACTCCTCCGCGAGCACCTGTTCTTCGCGTCCAGCCTCAACATCGAGCCGGCCGCGGTGCAGGCGGCGCCGCTGGCGCTGTACAACGCCCTCAAGTACGACGGGCTGCTCGGCGAGGAGGCGGTGGCGATCGTCGACATCGGGGCCCAGAACACCGACCTGCTGGCCTTCGACGGCGAGAGCCTGTGGACCCGCAACATCCCCATCGGCGGCAACAACTTCACCGAGGCCCTGCTCAAGACCTTCAAGCTGTCGTTTAACAAGGCCGAGCGGCTCAAGCGCGAGGCCCAGACGCACAAGTACCGCAGGCAGATTTTCCAGGCCATGCGCCCGGTGTTCGCCGACCTGGTGGCCGAGGTGCAGCGCTCGATCGGGTTTTACACTTCGTCGCGGCGCGGCGTGCGGCTCAACAAGCTGATCGTGATGGGCAACGCCTTTGAGCTGCCCGGGCTGAGCAAGTTCATCGAGCAGAACCTGGGCATGGAAGTCATCCGCCCGACCAGCTTCAAGAGGCTCGCCATCGGCGGCATCACCGACGCCGCCCGGCTGACCGACCACATGATGAGCTTCGGCGTCGCCTACGGGCTGGCCCTGCAGGGCCTCGGCGAAGCCCAGATCACCAGCAGCCTGCTCCCCCCGGAGATCGCCAAGCAGGTCGTCTGGCGCAAAAAGACCCCCTGGTTCTACGGAGCGGCCGCCTGCCTGGCATTGGCGGCCGGCGCGGTCTGGGCCCGCAACATCATGGATCAGGGCGCCCTGCAGGCCGCCACCGGAGGCCCGGAAGCGGCAGCGCCCATGATCGGCACCGAGGAAGAGGCCGAGCAGATCGTCCTCAACGGGCCACCCGGGCAGGATCTGCCCCCCAGGGTCTACGCCGCCACCATCCTGGAAGCCGCCCGCAGGTTGACCAGCGCCGAGAGCGAGGAACGATCGAAGAACGACGCCGCCATCAAGCAGATCCAGGACATCGCCGCCCTGCAGACCTACAAGGCCATCTGGCCGCGGATCCTGCAGGTCATTCACGGCGCGCTGCCGACGCCGGACCCGGAAGTGCTGGCCGCGATGAGCCAGGGCCCGGCGGGGTTCCAGGCCAGGAAAGAGGCGGACCCGGAGAAGTTCGACCGCGCGAACCGCAAGACCATTTACATCGACCAGTTCAGTGCACAGTACTCCGGGGACGTCATGCAGGCGTTCCTGGCCAGAAAGGACGGCAACCGGGATACCACCGGCGGTGCCGGAATGATGCCCGCGGGTGTAACCGGCGGTACCGCTCTGCCGCCACCGTCCGGACCCGGGTTCGTGATCACCCTGACCGGTCGGACGCCCCACAAGGACGCCTTCAACTTCCTGAACAGCGGATTCCTGGAGAATCTCCGCCGGGATGGCGAGAAAATGGACAAGATCAAGATCAGCCCCGAGGGCGTCTACCTGCTCAGTTGCGAGAAAATCAGTCGGAGTCGTACGGGCATGGGTGGCGGCGGCAGTACCTTCCGCATGGGCGACGGTGGTGCGGTCGCCGCCCAGGCGCTGAGTGCGGCGGACAAGGATCCCGTGACCGGTGAATCCATGCTCGACGACTACCAGTTCGAGATCATCGTGGCCGTGCTGCTGCCCGACGCCCCGGCGCCGAGCGGCGGCGGCGGGGGCGCGGCGGGGGCGATGCCGGCTTCACCATCGTTACCGCCCAGCCTTCGGTTTCCCGGTGGCTCCTGACCACTGACGAGGAGTGTGCTCATGCAATGGATCAAGGCCCGACTTTCACTGGTCATCACCGGTGCGGTGGCGGTGATCGCCATCGGCCTGCTGGTCTGGGGCGCGCTGGACACGAGCGTATTGGCGGAACTTGAGAAGGACCAGGGCTTCGCCCAGCAGATTCAGAGCGCCGGGGTCGCCAACCGGCGCACCATCGAGGACATGCGCCGGCAGATCACCGCCAACCAGGAGCTGGCTAAAAAGCTCGCCGAGGATGTCAACCGGCTGAGCGATCACCAGCCGCTGCTCCGCGACGTCTTTCCGGCCATGAGCTCCAACATCAGCCAGTCGGCACCCTTCGAGTTCAAGCGGCTGTACGTGGAGTACCAGGATCAACTGCTCAAGCTGATGAAGGCCACCGACCAGCCTACCACCGCCGAGATCGATGCCGAGGCCCGGCGGCTGGAGGCGGCCCGCAAGAGCGCGGAAGACATGCGCAGCCAGGGCATCTCCGATGGCAGGGGCTGGGGCGGCCCCGGACCCGGTCCCGGAACGATCACACCCATGCCCACACCCGGCCAGGAGCAGCGCCCGGAGGACATGACCCTAGAACAGCAGGCCCGCGAGCGGCCTGACACACGGGTGGCCATCGTCAAGGCCCGCGAGGGGTACTGCTACGCGAACAGGAACAGCTTCGATCAGCGTCCGGACCTGCTCGACACGTCCCGCCCCACCATCGAGGCGATGTGGTACGCCCAGGTCTCCCTGTGGATCCAGGAGGATCTGTTCAGAGCCCTGGCCGACCTCAACCAGGCGGAGGCGGAGAAGCTCGAACCCGGCCAGCGCTGGGTGGGCTACCTGCCCTTCAAGCATCTGCTGAGCACCCACGTCAAGGGATACGTGCCCTCGGCCGCGAGCGCGGCCACACCGGGCGGGTACGGGGGAGGCCCGGTGGTCAGCTCCGAGAACACCGCCAGCGCGGCCAATGCCTTCACCCAGCGGGCCACCACGCCGGGCAGCCTGGACGTGATCCAGCTTTCCCTGAACATGGTCATCGACGCCCGCAAACTTCCGGCCATTCTGGACGCCATCTGCAAGGCGGGATTCTACACCCCGCTGAGCGTCAATTATGTCGCCGTCCCGCCGAGCCCGGTGGTCACCGGCTTCGTATACGGGCCCGCGCCGGTCATCAATGTGACCATCGAGCTGGAAGGCAGTTTCCTCCGCGACGAAAAGCTTACCGCCCTGATGCCCCAGACCGTGATCGCCGCCATTGCCGCCGGCCAGCCGGTTGGCGCCGGGAGCGGCACGGGCGGCAACCAGATGAACCCCGGCGGGGCCTCGCCGTTCAGCGGCCGCGGATATGGCGTACCAGCAGGTCCGATGTTCCCCAGTTCCCCCAGCCGCGGCGGCGGGTCCTGAGTGGTGATGAGCCGGCGCCGCGTTGCGGCGGGTTGACGGGCGGTCATGCCCGAATCATGAACGATCGAGCCCCAAGGAGGCTTCGATGGCCAAGCAGAACGTAACCTTCATCGAACGACACCTCGAAAAGATCGTCATCGGCGTCGCCGGCACGATCCTGCTGGGTACGGTGGCGATGTTCCTGATCAGCTCACCGAACCAGATCGAAGGGCCCGACGGGGGAGGGATCGGTCCCACCGCCCTCTACGAGGATGCCAAAGAAAAGGCCGAGATGCTGCGCAACCGGATCAGGCAGGCCGAGCCGAAGCCGCCGGAAGACCGCCCGCCGGTGCCCAAGGGTAACATCAGCCCCTACGGCGATCTGCCGCTGGCCTGGAACGACCACATCTTCGCGCCCCTGCATCCGTCCGTGCCCGACATCGGCGGCATCCAGTCCGAGGCGGGCAAGGTCGAACTGGCCGAGATCATCGCCCCCGGGCGCCCGGTCGCCGTCACCGGCAAGGCGTACGCCCCCCTGCCCGACCAGGTGCGCGTGCCAGCCGGAGCCACCGAGATCCCCGAACCGCTGCCGCCGCTCTCGCGCGACTATCGCTGGGTCACGGTGGTCGCCGGATTCAATCGCAAGGAACAGCGCGAGCTCTTCCGCAAGGCCGGCTACGGCCGGGAACGGGAGCGCCTGTACGTCGCCGCCGTGGAGGCCGAGCGCCAGGAGATCCTGCCCGACGGGAGCGAAGGCAGCGTGGAACTGGTTCGCTCGTGGCGGCCGGTGCAGATCCTCGACGGGAAGACCCGGGTGGACCTGGTGCTGGACAACGGCGTGCTGCTGATGACCGAGCCGGACCTGAACGCCATGAACGCCTGGCGCACCATGATCGAGGATCGCCAGGATGAGCTGATGCGCCCGCCGCTGCAGGAGTACCTGGCGGACCGCTACTGGGGCTGGCAGGTGCCGGAGAAGGTGCCCGGTTTCGAGTTCAACTGGGAGGAATGGGGGGTGATCCCGCCGCCCAAGATCGAAACGACGCGAGCGCGGACCGGGGGGGACACCATCGGCGCCGCCCAGGCGGACATCCTGCGGCAGGCCCGCGCCGATCTGAAGAAGGCCCAGGAGGCCTTCGACAAGAAGGAATTCGAGGAAGCCGATGCGCTGCTTCAGCCGCTGCTGGGCAATCCCGACATGCCCGCCGGAGACCGGACCGCCATGGCCGATCTCGAGCGCAGGCTGAAGCCGGAGATGGAGCGCATCTTCCGCGAACAGGCTCTCCGCGAGCGGCGGAATGAAGGTCTGGATCCCAACCTGGTGGACACGGAACCGATGTGGATCAACGACATGTCGGCGAGCCCGGGGCACAACTATCGCTACCGCCTGCGGGTGCTGGCGTTCAACCAGTTCGCCGGTGTGAGCATCCAGCTCAAGAACCCCCAGGACGCCGCCCGGATCATCCTGCCCGGCAAGTGGTCGGAGTGGTCCGACCCGATCCGGGTCCAGCCGGCCAAGTACCTGCTGCTGACCGCCACCAACAAGGAGAAGGAGACCGCCCGGCTGGAGCTCTTCCAGTGGGCCCGGGGAACGTGGGAAAGCGCCCTGGCCGAAGCCGGTATCGGCGAGAAGATCAGCGCCACCCGCGGGAGCAACACCTTCGGTTTCGACGGCGTGATCCTGGACATCGTCTACAACCGCGACTTCCTGGAGCGTCGCGTGGACGGCAACGGCCGGATCAGTTTCGCCCCGCGCCCCACCGACGCGGTCACCCTGATGCTCGCCGATGGCGACGTCGAGGAGCGCGTCCGGGCCCAGGACGTGGACATCGCCCGCGAGATCCGCGCGGAAATCAAGCTGGAAGAGGACAGGAAGAAGGCCGCCTCGGGCGACGGTGGCCAGATGCGACAGCCCCGCAGCCCCCAGCGCATGCCCCGCGCGAGCGATCGCGGCGGAAGACCGCCGATTTACGGTCCCATGGGCGGGCCGGGACCCAAGCGCGGCGGCGGCTCCTGCGCCT
>CAYVVX010000357.1:0-2311 GCA_964455315.1 uncultured Planctomycetales bacterium
AGATTTCAGATTTGAGATTTCAGAAATGAGAGGTAGGAAGTAGTACATGAGAAGTGAGAAGTGAGAAAGCGGGGATGGTGGTGATCGCGCGGTGAGGGCGTATCGGCGGGGGTGGCGCGGCGGCTGGGCGCGCGAATGGGGTGTTTTTCCCGCGGGTATGGCGGGCATGGGGGGCCGGCCGGCACGGGAGCCGGTCGCTGCCTGGGCAGGCGGATTAAGAGGGGAGCGAAGGTATGGCGGTGTTTCCGGTGGAGCGGTGGCCGGCGGACGTGGATGTGGAGGCACTGGACGGGACCACGGCGGTGGAGACGGGGCTGCCGTACATCGCCAAGGGGACCGGACCGACCAGCATTCCGAGTTACGAAGTGCAGTACAACCGGCGGGAGGCGCGGCTGAACCGCATCCTAGCGGGCTGGCGGCAGGGGATGGTGGTCGATGAGGGGGATCTGCACATCGGGGTGTATCCGATCGCCTACACGCTGGGCGGGTATCGGCGCGTTTTCCTCGGTGCGAGCGGGGTGGCCGTGCCGGACGACGCGGTGCGGGTGGTGTACCTGGACGGGGCCGGTGTGCTGCAGGTGGCGGAGGCCTGGCCGGCGGACGTGACCGCGCATCTGCCGCTGGCGGTGGTAGAGGCATTGGCCGGGCAGGTGACGATCGTGGACATGCGGACGGAGGCGGCGTTTCACGTGCCGTCGGTGGATGTGCTGTTCACGCGGGATCGGCGGAGCGTCGGCGGTCATGCGGCAGCGCTGGGCGCGGGCTTGTCGGCGGCGGAGATCTTCCGTTACGAGGCGGACGGCGACCTGGGCATCGACCAGGTGCAGGTGTACTGCACGGGCACGAGCGGGACGGTGAGCGTGGATGTCAAGGTGGCAGGGGCATCGGTGCTGGCGGCGCGCGCGACGCCGGCGGCGGGGGCGGTGGTGAAGCCGACGGTGTCACAGCCCGCGGTGGCGTCGGGTGCGATGATCACGGTGCATGTAACCACGGACGGCTCGGGGAGTGTGAGCAACCTGGCGGTGACGTTGCTGCTGGCGGGAACGCTGGGCGGGTGAGGAAGCGCACCGGCGAGACGCCGGTGCCATACCCACGTCGTGTTGCATTGCCAGGAAGTGAGGGGGAACGATGGCCTACGAGCATTCGCGATGCTTCGGGAACCTGCTGGCGGGGATCGTCCGGTACGACAGCGTGCTGACCTGCCGGCTGGACAGCCGGGGGGTGGTGGGGACCTCTGGAAGAATCTTCTGCGTGGGGTTCTACGCGCGGCAGGGACAGTCCAGCGCGGCACTGACCGCGTATGCGTACGTGCAGGCGGTGCAGGGGACGCCGGCGCACCTGCGCTGCGCGCTGTACCCGTCGAAGACCGCGACCTATGGCGACACGCCGGACACGGGGGCCGGGCCGATCGCCGTTTCGAGTGACGTGGATGCGAGCGGCGCGGCGGGGCACTGGGTCAGTTTCGCGTTGTCGGGCGTGACGCTGACCGTCGGCGAGCACTACTGGCTGACCTTCTATAACGACGACAGCGACGCGGCGAATCACTGGGCGGAACTGGTGTGCCGGGGCTCGTCGGGTGGCTGGACCCACTACGCGGAGTTCCACCTGTTCGAATCGGGCGTCTCGACCAACGGATTCAGCACCACCATGACGCGGCAGTATCGAATCGCGCCGGTGATCCTGGTCTACGCGGACGGGACCGCGACGGGCAGCCCGTTCGTCAAAGCGGAAACGGCCGGGGATACGATGGGGGCGGTGACGCACGATCGGGGCTTGCGGCTGGGGTTTTCCGAGGACGTGGTGGTTTCATCGCTGGCGGCGTACCGGTGGGGATTCGCGTCGTGCCGCATCTACGACCCGGGCGGCGATGAACTGCTGGCGGTGCCGTTTTCGTATCACGGCCAGTACTACTCGGGGGTGGTGTTCTTCCCGGAACCGTTCCGGTTCGAGGGCGGCCGGGCGTACGACCTGGTGTTCAGGCCCACCCCGGGCGGCAATGGCAACGGCCTGGTGAGCGGGCTGGGCGAGGCGAGCCCGCCGCCGGCGGTGCTGAGCGCCATGCCGCGCGGCGGCGGGGTGGCGTGGTCGTACATTCACGGGGCGACGCCCGGGGCGTACACGGTGGACCCGACGCGCTGCTTCGTGATGGGGCTGGTGGTGGATGACAACCCGGCCGTGCCGGTGCTGGCCGGCGGGGCGATTCATCGGGGGATGCAGGTATGAGACTGCTGCAATGGAACGAGCCGGAGTCGGCGCGTCGGGAAGTGCTGATCCAGATGGTGGATGGGGCGGACCCGCTGGCGGAGAAGAC
>CAYVVX010000357.1:2321-6068 GCA_964455315.1 uncultured Planctomycetales bacterium
GTGCTGGTGGAGGCGGGCAGCACGGCCTCGGGCTACTACGTGGACGGCACCAACCGCGCCTGCGAGTGGGGGCCCATGAGTTTTTACGCCCCCCAGGGGGCCGTGCCCACGGAGCGGCTGAGCCTGTCGGTGGAGATCGCCAAGGCGGGCGGGTCGTATGCGGCGATGGCCGGAACGGCGTCGGAGGTGGGCCAGGGCACCTATCGGATTGCGCTGGCAGCGGGCGACGTGGACACCGAGGGGCCGGCGATGCTGCGGATCACGGCGGCGGGGGCGTTGAACCAGTATGTGCCGGTGCAGGTGCTGCGGCTGCCGGGGGAGGTGCACCTGGCCAAGGCGGCACTGGTCAACGGGCGCCGGCACACCATCGACACAGGAGTGAATGAGATCCTCGACGACGACGGCGAGACGGTGGTGCGGACGTTGACGCCGTCCGAAAGCGGCGGCGTGGTGGAGGTGACGGCGGGATAGGACATGAGACGTGCGTGGTCGAGCGGCCGTGACAGGTGAAGAACATGGGATCAGATCTGTTGAGGAAATGGTTGACGCACTACGATCCGGTGCATCGCGGGTGGACGCTGCGCGGCATTGCCAGCGGCACCTGCGGCACCGGCGGGTGGTTTTTTCCGCGCGTGCGGGGCGGGTATCACCTGCGGAGAAGCTCGGCGGGCTTGCCGACGTTGGACGGGCGGATCGTCGGGGCGGCCGGGGCGGATGGTGCGGACATCAGGACGTTTCCGTGGGTCGAGCATGAGCCCGGGGTTGCGTACGTGTACCGGCTGTTCGCGGTGGGCGGGGGCGGCGAGGAAAACGTGGTGGATGAGGTGACCGCGACGGCGGGATTTGATGCGGAAGGAGCGTACGCGGGGGCGGTGCCGGCGGGGGTGGCGGATCTGCGGGTGACGCCGGCGGCGGGCGGTGCGGTGGAGGTGGTGTGGACGTATGGAGCGGTGGTCCAGGGGGTGGAACCGGCTGCGTTTCACGTCTATCACGACGGCGGCGCGGATGCGTGGGGGGAGGAGCCGGCCGGTGTGGTGGGGTATCGGCGCGGGCGGGTGCACTATCGCTGGCGGTCGGCTTCGTTCGGGCATGATGTGTTGGTGCGGGCTCGGGTGCGGGCGGCGAATGCACAGGGGTTTGAGGAGTCGGGCGAGCGGGTGGCAGGATGTCGGACGGTGGCGGCGGCGCCCGCGGTGAGCGGGTTGGTCGTGCGGGTGTGCTGAGTGAGGAGTCGAGGCTCATGCGGACAATCGAGGAGTTGCAGCGCGACCAGGCGGAGGTGCTCAGGCAGTACCTGGGCGAACGGACGGCGACGGAAGCGGTGGCGTTGCTGCCCCGGCCGGGTGGCGGCGTCGCACCGGTGGTGTACGGGCGGGTGGCGGAGAAGGTCAGCGCGGACGGGACGCATGGTCCGCACCTGGTGGTGGTCCGGCAGGCGTGGTCGGGCGTCCCGCCGGTGCGTTCGGACGGTTCCGGTGAACCGTGGCGGTGTTATCCTTCGCCGGACCGGACGGTAGACGACTACGCGGTGGACGAGGTGGTGCGGGTGGCGGCGACGTACGGGGCGATGATCGCCGAGCGATTAAGCTAGAGCCTTCCAGAGGTAGAGCATCTCACCATCGACCGGCCCGGAGGCGCCGCTACGGCGCCGGATCGGGCATGGTTCGCCCGGCGGGGCGGGCGTCACCGCCGATGAGAATGCCGGCGAAGCTGGCGTGATCATCGAACGACCCGATGGCCACCTTTCCCCAGTCATAGGTGTCATCGATCACATCGAAGACCGGCGGTTCCTGCTCATCGACATAGACCTTGATGGTTCCGGCGTCCACGTCGCGGAGGATATCCACCTTGTGCCAGTCGGCGTCCATGATGGCCGGCGGCGGGTAGGGGTTGTCCGGCTGAAGCGTGCGGCGGGAGTCGCCGTCCACGCGGATAAGCCCGTTGTGGTAGCCGTTGGACTCGTTGGACAGATGGGCGTAGTAGAAGTGCGTGTCGTCGCGCCGGCCGAAGATGATGCAGGCGTCGCGGCCTTTCACCGAGGGGTCACGGTCGATGCGCAGCCAGCAGGAGAGGCTGAACGAGCGGAACTCGTACGGCTCGTAGAGGGCGAACTCCTGCGGGCGGCGGATGCCGGGCATCATGGGGCGCTTGGGCGGCTCGGCCATCTGGAGAAAGCGCTCCTTCCCGTCGCGGCGAAGCGACCAGAGGTCAGGCGTGCGAAAACTCCAGACCGGGGCGACCTGGTCCTGGTCGAAGGTGTCGCGGAAGGTGACCCGCTGCGTCTGGTCGGTCGAAGCGAGCCGATCCGGCGTGGTGCCGGGCTGCCGGCAGGCGATCGCCAGCAGGGGCAGGGCCGCAAGGGTCGCGTGCAGGTATCGAGACATGGGTGCAGTCTCCCTGGATGACGCCGTGCATGGTGTTCGCGGGTTGACGCGAACCGTCGAGAGGTGGTTGTACAGACTCCGGCGTCGGAGGACAAACCGGCAGGCCTGCCCGCCCTCGTCGCGGAGCGGCTATACTGCTCCATCGACCCGGCGCAGTTTTCCCAGGAGCGGATGTCTTGACCGAAGTGATTGATGACGGCGGAGCGGTCGAGGCGCCGATGAGCGAGGCGCCGGCGCTGCCGCCCGCATCCGCCGATGGGGTGTTGCGCGGGCCCGCGGGTCCGCTGCTGACGCGACCGGCCGGCAGGGCGCTGCTGATGCTGGCGGCGCCGGTGCTGGCCGAGCAGTTCCTCAACCTGCTGGTCGGGCTTACGGACGTGTACCTGGCGGGGACGATCAGCAAGGAAGCGACGGCCGCGATCGGGCTGGCTTCGCAGGTCGGCTGGCTGGTCGGACTGCTGCTGGGGTTCATCGGCGTGGGTGCCACCGCGCTGGTCTCGCGGCACGCCGGCATGGGGGCGGTGGAAGAGAGCAACCACTTCTCGAACCAGTCGATGGCGGCGGCGGTGGTGATGGGCGGGCTCGGTGCGGGCCTGGTGATCCTGCTGGCGCCGCTGCTTCCGAAGCTGCTGAGCTGGGAGGCGGCGCCGTCGGCGATCGTGGTCCAGTACCTGCGCATCGACGCGCTGGGGTACCTGCTGTTCAGCCTGACGGTGATCGGATCGGCCTGCTGGCGGGGCATGGGCGACACGCGCACGCCGCTGTACGTGATGACGGTGGTGAACATCGTGAACGTGATGGTGTCAGCGGCGCTGCGGTTCGGCTGGGGACCGATTCCGGAGGTCGGGGTGGCGGGGATCGCCATCGGCACGGTGACGGCGCGGTCGCTGGGCGGCGTCCTGGTGGTAATCCTGCTGTTGCGGGGGAGAAGCGGTCTGCGGCTGCACCGCCGGGAGATGCGCTTTCGCCGGGCGTCGATGGCCCGCCTGCTGAAGGTGGGGATTCCGGCGGGGATCGACGGCGGACTGCTGTGGATCGGACAATTCCTGTTCCTGGCCATCATCAGCCGGCTGGCGACGGGTGAGCTTCAGGCGGCCACCGTGGCGGCCCATTTTGTCGGCATCCGGGTGGAGGCGCTGTCGTACCTGCCGGCGTTCGCCTGGGCGACGGCGGCGGCGACGCTGGTGGGGCAGTCGCTGGGCGCGGGCGACCCGCAGCGGGCCCGGCACTGCGGGCACCTGGCGGCGGCGCAGGGAGCGGCGCTGTGCTTCACCATGGGGGTGTTGTACTTCGCGTTCACGCGGAGCATCTACGCGGCGTTCAACGCCAACGAGGATCTCGAACGGGTCGCCGCGGTGGGGGT
>CAYVVX010000358.1:0-6012 GCA_964455315.1 uncultured Planctomycetales bacterium
TGCTCTTCGTGGACAATATTTTCCGGTTTTCCCAGGCGGGCTCGGAGGTTTCCGCGCTGCTGGGCCGCATGCCCTCGGCGGTGGGCTACCAGCCGACGCTGGGCACCGAGATGGGCGAGCTGCAGGAGCGAATCACCTCCACCAAGTTCGGCGCCGTCACCAGCGTGCAGGCCATCTACGTCCCCGCGGACGACCTGACCGACCCGGCCCCGGCGACGACCTTCACCCACCTGGACGCCTTCATCGTGCTGGCCAGGAGCATCAGCGAGAAGGGCATCTACCCGGCCATCGACCCGCTGGCCAGTTCCAGCCGCATTCTCGACGCCCAGTACATCGGCGATCGGCACTACCAGGTGGCCCAGACCGTCCAGCGGACTCTGCAGCGCTACAAGGATCTGCAGGACATCATCGCCATCCTCGGTGTTGACGAACTTTCCGAGGAGGACAAGCTCATCGTCGCCCGGGCCCGCAAGATCGAGCGGTTCTTCTCCCAGCCGTTCTTCGTGGCCGAGCCGTTCACCGGCTTCCCCGGCAACTACACCCGGATGGAAGACACCATCCGCAGCTTCGAGGAACTCTGCGGCGGCAAGTGGGATCACCTGCCCGAACAGGCCTTCATGTATGTCGGCAACATCGAGGAAGCCGCCGCCAAGGCCGAGCGCCTGGCCAAGGGATGAGCAAGAGTGACTCACGGAGTGCGGCACTGAAGTGTTGCCCTCCCGGCCGTTTACCGCCTGATGTGAACTGAACCATGGCTGCTGAAACCTTTGATCTGAGCGTCATCACTCCCGAAGCCAAGGTCTTCGACGGTAAGGCCGAGTTCGTGGCCATCCCGGCGCACGACGGTGAGATCGGTATCCTTCATAACCGGGCCCCGCTGCTGTGCATGCTGGGCTCCGGTCGGCTCAAGGTCCGCACCCCGGGCGGGGTGGAGACCTGGTTCATCGACGGCGGCTTTACCCAGGTGCTGGATAACAAGGTCACCGTTCTGACCCAGCGGGCGGTCAAACCGGCGGACCTCAACGCGCAGCAGGCCCACAAACAGCTCGAAGAGGCCATGAAGCTGCGCCCGCAGACCGAGCTCGCCGCCAAGCGCAAGGCGCATCTCGAAGCCAGCGCCCGGGCCCAGCTCCGGCTCGGCAAAGCCGGCTGAGGCTCCCCTGACGATGATTGGGCAGCACCCGGTGGCCGTGCCGGGCGTTTCGCGATGAATAACCCCTCCTTTCTGTCTCAAACCCGCATTAATCCCCCGTTACCGGCCATTCTGGCCTGACGCTGAAAGATCCTTCTTCCCCCGCGCCAAGTTATTTCCAGGACGGCCCCGTCATGGCCGGCCCGGTGTCAATCGCTCGTACCGGACGGTGCGGGCCCGTGAAGAAGACGAAGGAGAATCGAAATGTCCTCCCGAAGCATGCACTATTCGCGTCCCAGGTTACTCGCTATTCCCCGGCGGGGCATCCTGGCTGTCGTCATCATCGCGCCTCTGATCGGAGCCTTCGGTGGCCTGCTGGATGGCACGTCGAGCGTCCAGGCCGCCACCCTCGATCCATGGGAACCCAACAATGCCTTCGGGCAGGAATCCTTCGTCGGTGGCCCGCTCCAGGACGGCACCTCCAACACGCTGCTGGTGGAGGAAGCGGTTCTGGAGGGCGATGGCACCGTCGATTACTACGGCTTCACCTGCTTCGCCAATACGCCGATTGCGATCCGCGTCGAACCGCTTGGCGATGCCGCCGGTGTGACCGTCCGCAACCTCGGCCTGCGCCTCTGGCGGCGCACCTCCGCGACGAACAACACCTTCCAGCTCCTTGCCCAGATCGACTTCAACGGCGCCGGCCAGGACGAATACCATCCGCCGGTCCCGTATGCGCTGGCGGGCTACATGGTTGCGGAGGTGTATTCCACCGACGGGGTCATTGGCGTACAGCCCTATCGCATGAGAATCAGCAACGAAGCGATCGACCCGCCCGCACCGGATATCGCCCTGAACTTCGGCCTGTTGCCGATCGAGGAGGACCAGGTCGTCTCGACGTTGTTCGATTCAACCTCCGTCGGCGACACCGCCGGCGCGGCGTTGACCATCCGCAACCTCGGCGACGCCGTGTTGAACTTCACCGGATCGCCGGAGAAGGTCGTGATCGTCGGCCCGGGGGCGACGGACTTCACTGCGGAGATTACCGCGGACAGCCTGCCGGCGGATGCAGATGCCCTGGCGGTGCTGGGCATCAGTTTCACACCCACGGCCCCCGGCGTTCGCCAGGTGGTGATGACCATCCCGAGCAACGATCCGGACGAGGAGGACTTCAGCTTCATCGTTTCAGCGTTCGCGGTGCAGCCGCCGGCGATCCAGGTGCAGATTGATGGCCAAACCGTCCAGAACGGCGACACCATCGACTTCGGCACCGTGGACCTGGGCGACAGCGCACTGGCGGCCCTCCGAATCACCAACGCCGGCGGCGGCCAGCTCCAGGTCACCAGTATCTCGCTCGGTGGTCCCCACGCCGGTGATTTCTCCTGCGGGCTGAGCAGCACGACCCTCTCGCCGGGTGCGAGCGCGCAAAGCAACCTCAGCTTCCAGCCTCCTGCGCAGGGGGAGCGTACCGCGACCCTCACCATCCTCAGCAACGCGGCCGACTCGAGTTTTGTGCTGAATCTTGTCGGCACGGGGCATGAAATCGTCGACTGCGACAGCAACGGGGTGGATGACGCCGGGCAGGCGGACACCGACGGTGACCTCATCATCGATGCCTGCGACAATTGTCCGCTGATCGCCAACGCCGATCAGCTCGACGCCGACGGTAACGGTGTGGGTGACGTTTGTGAGCTTCCGCCCGACGCCGGGGATCCGATTCCGCCGCCGGAGGAGGAGGATCCGATCATCGCCCCGACTCCCCCGGCCGGCTGCGGGGCGGGCATGGTCGGGCTGCTGCCCGTCGGCATCGCCGGGCTCTGCTCGCTGCGAAGGCGACGCTGACACGGCCGGTGCCAACCGATCTTTGTGGTTTTCGACTGCGGATCGGTGCCGGCGTTGACGCGTATCCTGCAGAGTCTCTTCACCAGGCTCGCCGCAAGGTGAGCCTGTTATGCCCGGCGGAGCGGCCGTTCACGCGTGTGGATGGTCGCTCTGTTTTTTCATGGCTGGTCCAGGCGCCGCAGCAGGTCGGCGACGCTCAGCCGCAGCAGCGGGTGGATCGCCCCGGGAGCGATTTCCACCAGCGGCGCCAGCACGAACCGCCGTTCGGCCATGCGCGGGTGGGGGAGCTGCAACCCCGGCAGGTCGATCACGCGGTCATCGAATAGCAGCAGATCCAGGTCAATGGTCCGAGGTCCCCAGCGCACCTGCCGCTGTCGGCCCAGGGCCGCTTCGATGGATTGAAGCAGGTCCAGCAATTGTTCAGGCTCAAGATCGGTCGCCACCTCGGCCGCGCCATTCAGGTACCATCCCTGGTCCGCCGGTCCACCCACGGGTTCGGTTTCCTGCCAGCCGGAATGGCGCACCCCGCTGACCCGCGGGTCTGAGCGCAGCATCCGCACGGCCGCGTCGATGGTCGCCTCCCGATCGCCGAGGTTTGATCCGAGCCCGATGTACGCCAGGTGAGGCATCCCGGCAGGATATCGGACCCTCCCGCGGCGGCAAGTCGATGTGCCTGGCAGGCAGCTTTCGGTCCCGTGACTTCCGGCGACGGTCGATATGGTTCTATAATGCCCCCGGTCGTCGCTGCGTCCCCCTCCCGGGCCCCTCCGGCACGAGTGCCGGTCCGGGAGGGATGGAGGCGGTGACGGGCCCGGGCACCAGGTACTCTGATTTCAGGGAGTGTTCATGCGATCATCCAGTCTGTTCCGGCGTCTGAGCGGCCGGTGTTGCCGTGTCATGGCCCTGTTGGCGCTGTCGAGCCTGCTCATCGTCGGGCAGCAGTGTATTCCCGATGCGCCACCGCCGACCACGCCGCCTCCCGACGTTGAGGAACAACCCCGGGTAACCGTCGAGACCACTTCCGGCAACATCGTGCTGGAGCTGTTCATCGAGCAGGCGCCGCAATCGGTGAACGCCTTCCTGGCCGCGATCGACGCCGGCTATTACGCCGACTCGATCTTCCACGAGGTCCGTGCCGGCAGCCGCATTCTCGGCGGGCGCTACGATCAGGATCTGGTGCTCCGCGGCAGTCGCAACCTGTTCAACGAGGCCAATAACGGGCTGACCAACATCCGCGGGCGGGTGGCGCTGTTCGGGCCCGAGGACGAAGCCACCGGCGTGCCGCATTTCATGATCAACCTGGGGGCGAACAGCTCCTTCGACTACGTGCTCGATGCCGAGACCAGGCCCGACTTCACCGTCATCGGTCGCGTCATCAGCGGATTTGACGCCGCCGATGGCATCGGTGCCGAGCCGACCACCAGCCGCACGGCCGGCGACGGTACACGGCTGACCAACATCCCCCAGGACGATGTGCGCATCCTGCGCATCAGCCGGGGGGCGATCGTCGGGCCGGGCCCCGGCGAGAACCAGCCCCCGACCGCGGTCGCCGGCGCGGACCAGACCGTGCAGATCAACACCACGGTGACGCTGGACGGCTCGGCCAGCAGCGATCCCAACGAGGGCGATACGCTGGCCTTCCTGTGGCGGCAGACCGGCGGTTCGCCCCTGAACCTGACCAGTCCGCTCACCGCGGTGACCATGTTCACGCCGGCCGTCGTCGGTACCTACGTCTTCGAACTGACCGTCACCGATCGCAACGGGCTCAGCGATACAGATGACGTCATCGTCACCGTCAACAGCCCGGCCAATCGGGCTCCGGTCGCCCGGGCCGGCAACGATCAGTCGGTCAACGCCGGCAGCATGGTGACGCTGGACGGCTCGGCCAGCAGCGATCCGGATGCCGGGCAGACGTTGAGCTTCTCGTGGACACAGGTTTCGGGCGAAGGTGTGATCCTGGGCAACTCGAACACGGCGACGGCCACGTTCGTCGCGCCACCGGCGGGCGGCGCGCTGGAATTCCGGTTGACCGTCACCGACGGTGAAGGCGGCGTCGCCACCGACGATATCACCGTGACCGTCAACACCGCCCCGACGGCGGACGCGGGCGAGGATCACAATGTCGCCCCGGGTGTCATCGTGACGCTGGATGCGTCGAGCAGCTCCGATGCGGAGAGTCCGTCGCTGTCCTTCGCGTGGGAGCAGATCGGCGGTCCGCAGGTGTCCCTCGACGACCCGACCGCCGAGACGACCACGTTCACCGTCCCGGACGAGGAGGGAACACTGGTGTTCGAACTGACCGCCGAGGATTCCCAGGGGCTCACCGCGACGGACACCATCTCGCTGAACATCCGCACCTCGCCCCAGGTGCGGATGGCCACCAGCTCCGGCGACATGGTCATCGAGATGCTGGTGGATGAGGCGCCCATCACCACCCGCAACTTCCTTCAGTACGTGGAAGACCGTTTCTACGACGACACCATCTTCCACCGCGTCATCCGCGAGGACACCAGCGGGCTCGGCGTGGCCCAGGGCGGCGGCTTCTTCCGCAACGAGGATGATCTGATCGAGCGCAAGGCGGTCCGCGATCCCATCGTCAACGAGTTCAGCGCCGACCGGCCCAATGTCCGCGGGACGCTGTCGATGGCCAAGACCTCCGATCCCGACTCGGCCACGTCGCAGTTCTTCTTCAACGTGATCGACAACCCCGCGCTGGACAACCCCGACAACAGCGGCGGCTTCGCCGTGTTCGCCAGCGTGGTCGAGGGGCTGGACGTGATGGACGCCATCGGCGCGGTGGAAACCGGCAGCGAACAGACCGCCGAAGGTGCCACCTTCAACGACGTGCCGCTGGAGGACGTGACCGTGTTCTCGGCGCGGGTGGAGTAGGCGCGGGCCCCATAGCTCGACATTTGTATCCCGCGCCGCCATGCTGTGCTCATGAATCGCGACGAGGTCTGCTCGAAGTTCCTGGAATCGCTGACCTTCGACCTCTACCCCTTTCAGGAAGAGGCCCTGCTGGCGTGGTTTGACGCGCC
>CAYVVX010000359.1:0-5996 GCA_964455315.1 uncultured Planctomycetales bacterium
GCAGCGGCCCGCCGCGGCTGATCCAGCGGTGCATATCTGTGGAGGGACAGGCCGAAGGCAGTCCTGTCCGTGCTGGTGTGTTGTCAGTGCCCATGACATGATCCGGCTTCATGAATCCGCCTCCCGCCCCATCAGATCGGCCAGCCTCAGGATGGCCTGATGCCGGTAGATCCGCGCCGTGCCGCCGGTGATCCCGAGGATTCTAGCCACCTGGCGATACGGCATCTGGGCGAGGTCGCGAAGAATAATGACATCCCTGAGGTGCGGGGGCAGAAGTGATATGGCCGCCCGCATCTCATCGAGAACTTCCTCATGCTGCTGCCGTGCGGCCGGGCCGAAGCTCTCCGCCCGTTCCTGGTCCAGGCGGAGGCGATGCTCGGTCACCGCCGGCCAGTGGTCGCGCCGCTGCCGGCGAGCCCGCAGGATCTCGATTCCGGCGTTCATCGCCGTGCGGTAGAAATAACCGCCGGGATTGCGCCCCACGGCGTCGCGGCCCTTGGCGGTCAGGCTGCACACCGCGGACTGATACGCATCGAGCACATCAGGCTCGGAGCCGAGCATCCGCCAGAGCATGCCCGCGATGGCGTGCCCGTTCTGGCGCAGCAATTCCACGATCCAGCGCTGGTCATCAGCCACCGGCGTGGACAGGGCGGCCTCCAGGAGCGCCCGGAGGTCAGCCGGCATTGCGAACGGGTGAGCCCTCGACATCCACTCGGCTCCCTTTTCGCCTGTTATGACGCCCGGCGCAGGCGGATGTATAGGTTCAATCGACCATTTTTCCGATTTTCCCCGCCACTCTTCACCCACTTCACATAATAACGTCCCAAACGGGCCCGGCACAGGGGGCTAACAAAAACCGGTGCGATCCGTCCTTTTTCGCGGCGGGGACAGCGAAGCAGTGAACTTGCGGAGCGGTCGTTGATGGGCAGCCCTCATGCCACTGGCGACACGGTGGTCAAGCTGGTTGACGAACTGGTGGCGACGGCCATTCGCCGTCGGGCCAGCGACATCCATTTTGACCCCGGCGAGCCGCACATGACCGTCCGGTTCCGGCTGGACGGGCTGCTCACCGACGCGGACCGGTTGCCGCGGGAACTGGCGGAAAACGTGATCGCCCGGCTCAAGGTGCTGGCCGGGCTGCTGACCTACCGGATCGACGTGCCGCAGGAAGGCTCTTTCCGACTGGAGCCCCCCGTTGGCGGGCTGGAAACGCCGCTGGACCTGCGGGTGGCGACTTTTCCGACCATCCGCGGCGAGCGGGCGGTGGTCCGGCTGCTGCACACCGTCGGGCAGGTCAACGGGCTGGACGAACTGGGGCTGTCCCGTGAGATGGCCGCCGGCCTGGCGACAGCCGCGACGGCGCCGCACGGGCTGCTGCTGGTGACCGGCCCGGCCGGCAGCGGCAAGAGCACGACCCTTTACGCCCTGGCCAGGCACCTGCTGTCCACGGCCCCGTGGCGGAGCGTGGTCAGCCTGGAGGACCCGGTCGAACAGCGCCTGGCGGGCATGACCCAGATGCAGGTCAGCCCGCACGGCGAACTGGACTACGTCCGGGCCATGCGGTCGCTGCTGCGGCAGGACGTGGAGGTGCTGCTGGTCGGCGAGATTCGCGATGACGAGACCGCCCATATCGTGGTGGAGTCGTCGCTGACCGGGCACCTGGTGATGAGCACCATGCACAGCGGCGACCCGGCCGAGGCCATCGTGCGGCTGCTGGAGATGTCGATTGCGCCGTACCAACTGGTCGGGGCGGTGACGCTGGTGGCGTCGCAGCGGCTGCTGCGAAAGGTGTGCCGGTCGTGCGGAGGGAAGGGGTGCGAAGCGTGCCAGCAGACCGGTTTCCACGGACGGACGGCGTGCGGCGAGGTGGCGGTGATGAGCGATCGACTCCGGGCGATGATCCTGCGCCACCCGACCAGCAGCGAGTTGCGGGCGTACCTGGCGACGGCCGGACCGAGCCTGGCCCAGGACGCCCGTCGGGTGGTTGACGAAGGGCTGACCACGGCCCGGGAGGCGGCGCGGGTGTTGGGGACGATGTGGGACGAGACGATACCGCAGGTGTGAAATCCGGAATCTGAGATCTCAAATCTCGGATTTCAGATCTCAGGCCGGAACATCGAATACCCGGCCGCGCCATCGCACGACGTGTGCACTTTGGAATTGAGTTGTGTAGAGGATGCCCAGCAGGCACCGAATGAGGTTCATGAATCATGCCCTGGTTTGAATATGAAGGCGTGACCAGCGGCGGCACGGCGATCGCCGGCAAGCTCGAAGCCGCCAACCAGCCGCGGGCGATGGATGCGCTGGGTGGGATGATGGTCGACGTGCGTTCGCTGCGCGAAGCGGCGCCGCCGGCGATTTCGACCAGCCGGCTGGGCTCCGATGATTTGATCTTCCTCAACGAGCAGCTCGCCTCCCTGGCCGAGGCGGGCATCGCCCTGGAGGACGGGCTGCGCCAGCTCGCCAGGGACATCAGCTCGCCGCGGCTGCGCATCTTCATCGAACGGCTCGCCGCCGACCTCTCCCAGGGGGTGCCGCTGGACCAGGCCGTGGCCCGCCACGAGCGGGGCTTGCCGCTGCTTTACGGACAGGTGCTCAAGGCCGGAGTGCAGTCGGGCAACCTGCCGGCGACGCTGTTCAACCTCAACCAGCACCTGCGCCTGCAGGCCGAGACCCGCCGGATGCTGTGGGACGCGGCCGCGTATCCGCTGATGGTGCTGGGCCTCAGTGTGGCCCTGGTGGCGCTGTTCATGCTGTTCCTGGTGCCGCAGTTCAAGGACATCTTCGTCGATTTTGGAGCAAGCCTGCCCGGCTCCACGCTGCTGTTGATCAGCACCTCCGAATGGCTCACCGATGGCACGCCGCCCGGTTGGGCCATCCTGCTCGCCATCGTCGGCTTGCTGATCGCCGGCTGCTACATGCTGCGGCTCACGCCCGGTGGCCGGAATCTGCGCGAGAGCATCCAGTTGAGCCTGCCGATCATGGGTCGGATCGTTCGATCCTCGCTGGTGGCCAGGTTCTCGCGGGCGGTGGCGACCACGGTGGGTGCCGGGGTGCCGCTGCCGCAGTCGATTCGCCTGGCCGCGGGGGCCACCGGAAGCGGGCGGCTGATGCGCGACGCGGAATACGTGGCCGGAGAGGTGGAGCGGGGACAGTCCATCTATGTCGCCTGCCAGTCCACGCAGATGATCCCCGCGCTGTTCGGCTACAGCGTGCAGGTGGCCAGGGGGCGGGAGGCGCTGCCGGCGTCGCTGGCCCAGCTCGCCCGGGCTTTCGAGCACCGGGCCATCCATTCGCAGGGGATGATCCGGGCGTTGCTGTTTCCGCTGATGGTACTGGCGCTGGGGATCATCATGGGCTTCATGGTCAGCGCGATGTTCCTCCCGCTGGTGCACCTGGTGAATGCCGTTTCCGGTGGTTGAAAGACCTCGAGAGAGGACGCCGTCCATGGAAGTCCTGATTCTTGCCATCCTGCTGTTCAGCCCGGTGCTGATGTACCTGGCCATGCGGCTGCTGACCGCGTGGGAGCGCCGGCGGGTCGCCGAGGAAGTGGTGCTGGGTCATATCGCCTCGGCGCTCAAGCAGAACCTGCCGCTGGCTCCGGCGCTGGCGTTGGCGGCGAACGCCGAGCAGGGCAGATCGCGGCTGCACCTGCAGCGGATCTCCAAGGTGCTTGCCCACGGGGCCCCCGTGTCGATGGCCTTGAAGGAGGGGTTCCCGGACTGTTCGGCACTGTCCATTTCGCTGATCGCGACCGGTGAGCAGGATGGGCAGGTCATCCGGGCTGCGGAACTGGCCGAGCGGATCGCTTCGCATCGGCACCGGCTGCGTCGTTCGCTGCCGGGCATGCCGCTGGCCTACTTCGTGCTCATCGCCCTGTGCACGCTGAGCATGGCCGGGATGATGATGATTGCCGTCGTGCCCAAGTTCAAGGAGATCTTCAAGGATTTCGACACGGAGCTGCCCGCCGCTTCGCTCTTCGTCTTCGGTTTTCTGGCTGATTTCACGCAATCGGGCGGGCTGGCCATCGCCCTGGTGCTGAGTGTGCTGCTGATGCCCGCGCTGCTCTACCTGAGCTATCGACCGCGGAACCCGGTGGCGCCCTCGTGGGTTTCGGTATTCGGGGACCACCTGCGCTGGTGTATCCCCTGGACCCGCCGCGTCCAGCGGCACCAGGGCCTGTCCGTGGCGATGGAAACCATGCGTTACTCCGTGCAGGCCGGGAGCACGCTGGAGGAGGCGGCCACGCTGGCGTCGCGAGTGGACTGCAATGTCCATGTGGGCCGGGCGGTCAAGGCGCTGGCCACGCGGTTGCACCGTGGCGAACCGGCCGCGTTGGCGGCCAGGGCCTGCGGGCTGGGGGAAGTGGCGGCGGTGGCGCTGGGCTCCGGGCCGCGGCACGGGAATTTGGATGCTGGGCTGCGCTACGCGGCGGACTACCACACGGCGATGTTCATGCGCAGCTGGATGATCTCGGGGCGGCTGATGACGCCGGTGTTGACCCTGCTGGTGGCAATGATGGCGGCGGCGGTGGTGCTGGCCATGTTCATGCCCCTGGTGGCGTTGATCAACAGTGTGTCAGGGGGTTGGTGATGAAAGCCCAGGAACATGCAGGAGGGCGCAGTGCCCGCGGACCGGCGACGCCGAGACGCCGGGCTCTGCTCTCGGTCGAGGCGGTGGTGGGCATCGCGGTGATCGGATTCGCCGCGTTGATCCTGGCCGACGCCGTTTACGACTTTCAGCGGGCCCGGGAACTGTCCGCCACGCGGCAGGCGGCGCTGTGGGCGGCCGACGCCCAGCTTCGTCGTTGCGAAGCAGGCGTGCCGCCGGACGTGCCGATGCCGGAAGGGATGATCGACGGGCGCATCCGCCTGGACACCGATGCGATGCCGGGCGAGGGCGACTGGACGGGGCTGACCCGGGTGACGGTAACGGCCACCGCAACCCTGCCCTGGGGCGGCGAGGTGCATGAATCGGTGCAGGGGTACGTGCGGGAGGTGACGCCGTGATGCCCGAGAAGGTCAGGAAACCGAGGGTCCGCGGCTTCACGCTGATCGAGGTGATCGCGATGCTGCCGCTGGTGGCCATGATCTTCGGCCTGGTGTACTACGTATCCATCCGGTCGATCGAGTATCAGACGCTCGAACTGTCCGATCAGCGGGACCGAACCGCCATGCGCGACATCGTGCGGCGGGTACAGGACGAAGTGGCCCTGGCAGGTGAGGCGGTGATCGAGGCCGAGGATCTGCAGTTGCGCTTCGCGGACGGGCGATCCGTGACCTACGGCGCGGACGCCGGGACGGTTGTCCGCGTTGAGAGGTCGGAAGAAGGCAGACAGATCGCAAAGTATGAGTGGGCGATGAAACGGGTGAGAACGTCGTTCAGCCTGGAGCCGCGGGAGGGGGCGGCCCCGATCGTCTGGATGCGATTCGAGCGTAGCGCTCCGCGCTCCCGTGGGCCCGAACAGACCATGATCCTCAGTGCCGCGGCCGCCGTGGGGAGGGGCTCATGAGACGGCAGACTTCACGACATCGGGCGGTGATCCTGGTGCAGGTGCTGGCCGGGCTGGCGGTGCTGGGCGGTTTGCTGGTGCTGCTGACGCACCTGGCGGTGCAGCATCATCGCGATCACAAGGCCGAGCGGGTGCGGATCGCCGCGGCGGCGCTGGCGGAAAGCGGCGTGGCATACGTGGCGGCGCACGCGGACGAGTTGGAGCTGCCCGATGGTGGGGCGCCTCTGGAACTGAATGTCGCGACAATCACCCCGGACGGCATCAGCGCTTCGGTGAATGTGGTCCGGGTGGAGGAGGACGGCAAACCCTTGCTGCGAGTTCGCGGGACCGCGACCAGCGGCGCATTCTCGGCGGTGAAGGACATCACCCAGACGGCGGATTCAGGATGAACATGGGGTTGAAGGCGATCATGGGGCAACCGCGAGATGATCCGCTTGCGGACGTGGGCGACGTTCGCCCCGCGCGTTCCCTGCATTTCATCCGC
>CAYVVX010000360.1:0-5992 GCA_964455315.1 uncultured Planctomycetales bacterium
GCCGGGTTGATGGTCACCGCCGCGGAAAACCGTTCGATGGCCTCATCCAGCCGGCCCTGCTGGCGGAGCAGGAGCCCGAACCGATAGTGGGCATCGGCATGATGCGGGTGCTCTTCGACATAGTCGCGATGCCGTTCGATCTGCTGCGCGGCCAGTTCGTCGAGACGCTGGTCCGGCGGAGCGACCGGATCCGCGGCGGGCAGATCGAGGTGTTGCTCGGCCTCCTGCTGCGGGCCGCATTTGAGCTGCAGCCTGGCGATCTCGCTGTAAAGCAACGTACTGTTCGGCTCGATGCTGCCGGCCAGGTCAAAACTGGACGCCGCCTCAGCGGCGCGCCCCGAGGAGAATTGGGCCACGCCCAGGCCCACGTAGCCGAATAGCAGGCGGTCGTTCATCTCGATCGCCCGGCTGAACCAGCTCGCCGCGTCCGGGTAGCGCCCCCGGCGCAGGTGCTGGGTACCGGTTTTCACGGCCGCTTCGAGATAGCCCGGATTGAGCTGGATGGCTTTCTCGTAGGACGAGATGGCCTGCCGGTCATCGCCGCACCGGACAAACAGGTCGCCCAGCCGCACGTGGGTCTGGGCGCACTCGGGTCGCCTGCGGACCAGCACCTGCAGGTGCTCGATGGCCTCGCGGATCAGCCCGGCCTGCTCCAGGGCGTCGGTCAGGTCAGTGCGGGCATCCCAGTTGTCCGGCTCGATGGTCAGGGCCCGCTCGAAATCGTCGATTGCCGTGCGGAAGTCCTGGACCGCCACGCGCAGGGCGCCCAGGGCCAGGTGCAGATCGGCCTCGGCGGGGTCGTCCAGCAGCAGCTCTTCGTACTGCGCGATGGCATCATCAAATCTGTTCTGATGAATGGCGATCGCGGCCAGGCGCTCGCGAGCATTACGGAGAGTCGAACAGCGCTCCAGCGCCTGTTGGTAGGAGAGCACCGCCTCGGCCATCCGCCCGCGTCGCTCGCGGCAGGTGCCCAGCGCGAACCGCACGACGCCATCGTCCGGCAGCAGCCGGGCGGTTTCGGCCAGTGCTTCGGCCGCCTGGTCGAGCAGGCCGAGCTGCTCAGCGCAGCATGCCGAGCCGAGTCGTGACGTCACACAGGTGGGGTCCAGTGCGGTCGCCTGCTCAAAGGCGTCACGGGCCCGGGCCGGCTGGCGCAGGTTCAGAAAGTAGATGCCCGCCTGCAGTTGCACTCGGTGAGAATGCGGATCGGCGGCGAGCTCACTGAGCAGCGCGTCGCGGCCGTGAGGCGGGTCAATGGAGGCATTCAACTGCTCATGGAAAACCTGGCTGAGTTCGCCGACCCAGCCGCGTCCCAGGAGCTCAAGAAGATACGACATTACGCCCCCCTCAAGTGGGCAGGCACGCGGCCGCCTCTTGAGTTCTCAGGGAGTCCAGTGCTTCGGCCGCGGCGTGGAAGCTCCGATTGAGCTTCAAAGCTCTCTGGTACGCCTGCCGCGCCCGCTGCCACTGGCGGTGGGTCTGCAACAATTTGCCAATCAGGAAGTGAACGTCGGGGAAGTCTCCCCCCGCCGCAATGGCCTGTTCGAGCCGCTCGACGCCGTCCATCCAGCGGTCGGTCTGCCCGTACAATTCCGCCAGGAGGATCAACGCATTGACGTAACGCGGATTGATATCGACCGCGCTTTCCGCGTGCTCGATGGCCTCCTTCGCCCTTCCTAATCGGCGATAGACCTCGCCACAGTGATAATGCAGATCGGCAAACTCAGGGTGCTTCTGAAGCGACCGCTCCAAAGTAATTGCCAAAGTGGTGAATATTTCTCGATCGGTGTCGCTGGGCGGCAGCGACAGGAAGGTCTGGATAAAATCGGGCTCCGCCACCATGGCTTCGCCGAGGCGGTCGATCGCGGCATTGTCGATGGTTGAATGAAGCGGGATGGCCGCGACCGGCAGGGATGCCCGCCTGATCTCGTCCGAAGGCGCGCCCGTGCCCGCCAGCAGGCTGACCTGCATCAGGATCCTCGCGTTGGTCGGGTCGAGCCGGTGGGCCCGCTCCAGGTAACGCATGGCCAGTTCGGAGCGATCCGTCGCCGCGGCGCCCTGGGCCAACCGCTCGAACGCGCCCGCGTGAACGGGATCCAGGGCCACGGCCTTCTGGAACTCGCGCTCCGCGGTCTCCAGATCACCGTCGGCGGCCAGGCAGACGCCGAGCTGGTAGTGCATCTCCGCGTGGGTCGGATGCAGCTCCACACCCTCACGCAACAGGGACAGGGACTGCAGCGGCTCGCCCAGCGTCCACTTGAGCAGCGCGAGGCGAATCCGCAGGGCGGGATTGCCCGGATCGGCGGCCAGCATGCGCTCCATTTCGCGATCGGCCGCAGTGGTCTGGCCGCTGCGCAGGTAACAGGCCGCCAGATATCCCGGGAAACCTCCCGCGGAGGGGTTGGCCTGCGCGGCCGCCGCGTAGTGAGACGCCGCCTGGTTGTACCGCTGGGACCGAAAATGCTCCCCGGCCAGCTTGAAATGACTCTGCGAGAGGTAGAAGCGGCTGAGCATGGCCGTCGAACAGTGACCGTCCGACAGCAGGCCGGTGAGCTGCTCGATGGCGTCGGTGTACCGTCCGGCGTTGTACGCGGCCATGCCGGACTGGTATCGTTGGCGTTGCGTCATGCGGTCCTCGCGAATTGCTGTCGAGAGATGTCGACCGGATCGGGAGCTTCCCTGCTCCCCCGGAATCCGCTGCGTCTGGCGGTTCTATCGGTCAGGAGAGATGTGTCGATGAGTTTCGTACCCGTGGGGTCGAACGAGGGGCTGTTGGTGCTAATGAGATTAGTGAACCGTCACTTAACCAGAGTTGACATCCAGGTGGCTCTGCGCCCGCCAGCCAATGCTGAAATCCCGGACCAGGGGAGTTAATACCCGAAAAATGCGACTATTCTCCGGAAAGCATCCAGATACCACCCACAGGATGGTTTTTCTCGCAATCTTTATCAGTTTCGCGTCCGTTCCCGGGTGCGAGGAGCGGGCCCCGAAGACTCCCGCGCTTCCCGGCCCCGGCAATCCCAAGCTCTACCTGGCCCTCGTCGGTCAGGGCGGGCAGGATCCGCTGACCCCCCTGCTCGCGACGGCGGCGCTGGAGTGGAGCGGGCGTCCTGGTCACCTGGCGGTCCGCTGCATTGTGCCCGCCGGCGGGGGGGATGCGGCCGTCGCCGCCGCGCTGGACACGCTGGACGATCCCATGCTGGGCGGCGTGTGCGTGCTGGTTCGGGAGGCCGAGCCCCTGGCGGCTTCCCTGGAGCGGCTCAACCGCCGCGGTGTCCGTGTCGTCTCCATCAGCGGCAACCTGCCGCCCCGGCTGCGCGTCGGCCACGTGGGGATGGACGAAACGGCCGCGGGGGCGGCACTCGCGCAGCTGGCCGCCGACGACCTCGCCGGGGTGCCCGATGCTTCGATCATGCTGCTGCACGCGGGCCCGGACGCGCCGCTGCTGCGCGACCGGCTGCGCGGGTTTGAGGAGCGGATGCGCAGCTTCAACCATCCAGAGGTTTTTGCCAGCATCGACTGTGCCGCGGATCCGCGAGTCGCCCGGCGTGAGATCGCCGACCGTTCCGCCCGCTTTCCGCGCCTCGCCGCATGGGTGAGCCTCGACGACTGGCCCCTGCACGGCGCCGACGGGCCGGTCGTGCCGGAAGGGTGCCGGCTGTTCACCGTGGGCGGCTGGCCGCACCAGTGGCCGCTGGTCCGGTCCGGCGTGGTACCCGGCTTCGTGGCCGGTGATTACCACGAGATGGTGCTGCGGGCTTTGCAGATCTGCGACACGGCGGTCCACGCCCCCTATCCCGAGCCACCCCACATCCTTCTGCCCCCACGGGTGGTTCGGGCGGATGACCTGGAGGCATGGATCCGGGACTGGCACGCCTGGACCGGCGGACGCAACGCGACCACGTCGCCGGCGACCGGGCCCGGGTGATGCGCTTGCAGCGCCCGCCCGATTCTCTACCATGTCAGCCCGGTACCCGTCTTCGGATTCGTCTCCAAGAGCCCGCTCATGAACCTGATCCTTCTGCAAGCCACCCAAGCCACCAGGTCCCTGGCCGCCCACTTCACCTGGGTGGACTGGCTGGTGGTCATCGGCTACCTGGCGCTGACCACCATCCTGGGCGGACTGCTGGCCGGCAAGCAGGCCACCATCAAGGATTTCTTCCTGGGCGGACGCAAGCTCCCCTGGTACGCCGTCTCCGGATCGATCATCGCCACCGAGATCAGCGCGGTCACCTTCGTGGGCGTGCCCGCGATCATGTTCGCCCCTGCGGGCAACTTCACCTATCTCCAGCTCGGGGTGTTCGGCTCGATCATCTCGCGGCTGCTGGTGGCCTGGATCTTTCTCCCGGCGTACTACGAGCGCGAGATTTACAGCCCCTACGACTACATGGCCAACCGCCTCGGCGGCGCCACTCGCACGGTAACCACCTGCCTGTTCATCGTCGGCGGCATGCTGGCCCAGGGCGCCCGCGTGTTCCTGACCGCGATGATCCTTGACCTGGTGCTCGGCCGGGCGGCGTTCGGCGGCCTCTCCGACCTGACCGGCATCAGCACCATGAGCTGGTCGATCATCCTGATTGGGGTCATCGCCGTGGTCTGGACGCTGATGGGCGGCATCACCACGGTGATCTGGACCGACGTGATCCTCTTCGGCGTGTTCTTCGTCGGCGCCCTGGTGGGACTCAGCGCCGTGCTCTGGGAGCTGCCCGGGAGCATGTGGCAGAGCCTTGTGGACATCTGCAGGCTGGGCTACGACACCAAGGAAGCGGGGTCCTCCGGCAAGTTCACCTTCTTCAACTTCAGCCTCAGCCCGGCCGAACAGTTCACCATCTGGACCGCGGTCATCGCCAGCACCTGGGGTGGGTTGGGGGCCTACGGAACCGATCAGCTTCTGGCCCAGCGGATGTTCTGCTGCAAAGGCGTCCGCCAGGCCCGCCTGGCACTGATCTCCAGCAGCTTCGGGCAGATCATCCCGGCGATGATGCTCATGGTCGGGCTGGGCCTGTTCGCCTATTACCGCCAGTACCCGCCGACCGGCGAGGCCGCTGAGCTGATCGCCAGGGACAAGGACAACGTCTTCCCGGTGTTCATCATCCAGGTGCTTCCGCAGGGCATCACCGGGCTGCTCATCGCAGGCATTTTCGCCGCGGCCATCTCCAGCCTCGACTCGATCCTGGCCGCACTCAGCCAGACAACACTGTCGGCGTTCTACCTGCCCTGGCGGGCCAGGCGCAAGGCCCGCCAGGCCGGCTTCCCGGTGATCACGGATCAACCGTCCGATCCGGCACCGCCACCGGAGACCGGCTCGGCCGGCGAGCACGCCGACATCGAGTCCGACCGCAGCATCGTCCTGGTATCCCGCCTGCTGGTGGTCTTCTGGGGCGTCATCCTCTGCCTGATGGCGTTCGTGGCCGCGGCCGCCAAGAGCAAGTTCCCGGAGATCCTCAATCTCGCGCTGTCCATGGCCGGCTACGCGGGCGGGGCGCTGCTGGCGGGGTTCATGCTGGCGTTCCTGCGGCTGCGGATTGACAGCCGAGGGTTCATCTGGTCGGCGCCGCTGTCGGTGCTGACCGTGTTCGCACTGGTCTGGCACCAGGGCTGGACCCACTGGGTGTGCTGGATCGCCGCGGCGGTCATGCTGGCGACGTGGCTGATGTTCGGGCTGGGCGGGGTAAGTTCGGGCGAACTGGCCGTCCGGAAGCCGCGGGCAAAGCCGGTGCTGAACCGGGTCACCTCCACCCTGGTGCTGGTTGCCGGGCTGGCCATCATGCTGAGCATCAACTACTTCGGTTACAGCGTCGATGCGGTGACGGGCAGGAACAGGACACTGGCCTGGCCGTGGTTCATCCCGGTGGGCTCGACGGTGGCGTTCGTGTGGGGGTACCTGCTGGCCCGGCGTCCGGCGGATGCCGGAGTCTCGCGAGGGTTCCCGGTGGTAGCATGATGAGGGATGGCGGGGCATCGGCGTGACTGGCTGGTGGTGGCTTCGTTT
>CAYVVX010000361.1:0-1334 GCA_964455315.1 uncultured Planctomycetales bacterium
GGCTGAGCTTCATGGGGCGGCCGGTCACGTCGGCGTAGATCTGCATGACCAGCGGGCTCTTCTCCGCGATGCCGCCGCAATTGATGACCTCCTCGACCTTCACGCCGTACTCCTCGAACCGCTGCATGATCACGCGGGCGCCGAAGGCGGTGGCCTCGATCAGGGCCCGGTACACCTCCGCGCGGGTGGTGTGCAGGGTCTGGCCGATGAGCAGGCCGGTGAGGCGCGGATCGACCAGAACGGTGCGGTTGCCGTTGTTCCAGTCCAGGGCCAGCAGGCCGCTCTGGGCGGGCTTGAGCCTGGCGGCCTCGGCGGAGAGCCTGGCGTGGGCCTTGTCGCCGGCGTCGAACTGGTGGACGAACCAGTTGAAGATGTCGCCCACGGCCGACTGCCCGGCTTCGAGGCCGAAGCAGCCGGGGACGATGGAGCCGTCGACGATGCCGCACAGGCCGGGGATGTCGGGCAGGGGGGCGCGGTTGGGGTGGACCATCATGTCGCAGGAGCTGGTGCCGAGGATCTTGACCAGGGCGCCGGGTTTGACGCCCGCGCCGACGGCGCCGAGGTGGGCGTCGATGGCACCGACGGCCACCGGCGTGCCTTCAACGAGCCCCAGTGTTTTGGCCATCGCGGCTGAGAGCCCGCCGAACTTCTGATTCGAGGGGTAGGCGACCTCGTAGGTGCCGCGGCGGCGGAGGTCGCCGAGCCGCTTGTCCAGCTTATCGAGGAAGTCCGGCGCCGGCAGCGTCCAGTCGGCGTGGTACATGGCCTTGTGGCCGGCAGAGCAGACGCTGCGCTTCCAGGTGGCCGGGGAGTCGTTGCCGGTCAGGACCGCGGGGATGTAGTCGGACTGTTCGACCCAGGCGCTGGCGGCGTCGATGACCTCCGGGGCGACGCGGATGCAGTGCAGGGCCTTGGACCAGAACCACTCGCTGCTGTAGATGCCGCCGCACTTGGCGAGGTACTCGGGATGGTCGCGGCGGGCGGCGTCGGTGATCTCGGCGGCCTCGGCGAAGGAGGTGTGGTCCTTCCACAGCCAGGCGAGGGCGTTGATGTTCCTGCGGAACTTCGCCTGGCGGCAGAGGGGCACGCCGGAGGCGTCGACCGGGAGGGGGGTGCTGGCGGTGGTGTCGACGCCGATGCCGATGATCTGCTCGGGCTTGAAGCTCTTGACCTTCTTCGCCTGCCGCAGGGCCGCCCGGGTGCACTTGACCATGGCGTCGATCCAGTCCTGCGGGTCCTGGCGGGCGACGTTGGGGTCGCGCTTATCGAGGATGATGCCCGCTTCGCCGCTCGTGTAGTTGGCGACGGCCGTGGCGACTTCCTTGCCGTTGCGT
>CAYVVX010000361.1:1344-2245 GCA_964455315.1 uncultured Planctomycetales bacterium
GGATCGACGATGAGGGCGCGGGCGGAGTTGGTGCCGAAGTCGAGTCCGAGAGCGTAGGCGTTGGGCATGGGTGGTCCTCGCGAAGGGCCGGTCGAAGCCATCGAAACCGCGTCGGAGGAATTGGAAAGGGAGGCTCAGGGGAAGTCAAGGGAGAGGGGGGAATTGAGATTTGAGAAGCGAGAAGCGAGAAGTCAGAAGTCAGAAGCCAGAAGCCAGAAGTCAGAAGTGAGAAAGAAGGACGGGGCGGCGCGCACGTTGTTTAGCCCCCTCGCGTGCGAGGGGCGATCGCGTGGGACCATCCGCGTATCGGTTCAACGCTTGCGGCGCGGTTGCCTGGCGACGAGTGCCCGCAGCGCTGCCAGGTTCAGGCGGTCGAGGTCTTCACCATTCTCATCCTCACCCTTGGGGGTTTCCAGGATGCGCGGGACGGCGGCGAAACGCGGGTCGTTGAGCAGGTGGCGGAAGCCGTCGAGGCCGAGTTCGCCGTGGCCGATGCGTTCGTGGCGGTCGACGCGCGAGCCGAGTGTTTTTTTCGAGTCGTTGACGTGGAAGCATGCGACGGCGGCGATGCCGAGGTGTCGGTCGAACTCGTCGATGGTCGCGGCGTAGCCGTCGGGCGTGCGCAGCTCGTAACCGGCGGCGAATGCGTGGCAGGTGTCGAAGCAGACCGCGAGCCGCTCGGGGGCTTTCACGCGGTGGGTGATTGTCGCGAGATGCTCGAAGCGGCATCCGAGGTTGGTGCCCTGGCCGGCGGTGATCTCCAGGAGCGTGCGGACCTTGTAGCCGGCGGTGCGGCGGTGGATGAGATCGAGGGCGTCGGCGATGCGGGCCAGGCCGGCGTCCTCGCCCGAGCCGCAGTGCGAGCCGGGATGGGCGACAAGGCCGGCGATGCCGAGCTGCT
>CAYVVX010000361.1:2255-5981 GCA_964455315.1 uncultured Planctomycetales bacterium
GGCTGGATGAGGAGCAGTTCATCGTCAGCATGAACAATGCCCGGCTTCGCATCACCGGCGGCCGCTACTACATCCCCGATCTGTGTGTGCTGCCGCGCGCCTATCTGGACGCCGCCCTGCGTGACGCAGCAGTCGAAGGCGTCGATGCTGCGCTTCCAGATGACGTCGCCGGGGGCGGCGAGGTTGATCAGGTAGGTGTCGTGGGCCACGATCGGCTCGATGTTGGCGGCTTTGCGGGCGTCGTTCCAGGCGCGGATGTCGTCGTCGGTGAGGGGCTTGGCGTTCCATTGGCGCTGGTTCTTGACGAAGACCTGCAGGCAGTCGCAGCCGGCGGCGATGGCGCGGGGGAAGGCTTCGTGCAGGCCGCCGGCGATGGACATGTGGGCGCCGAAACGCTGCGCCGAGGCGGCGGTTTTCGCGGCGGGCTTGCGCGGGCGTGGTGAAGTGGTCGACTTCACGCGATCCACCCGCCGCCGAGGACCGCGTCGCCGTCGTAGAACACCGCGGCCTGCCCCGGCGTGACCGCGGTCTGCGGCTCATCGAAGCGGACGCGGACGCGGTCGCCGGACAGCGGCTCGACGGTCGCGGGGGCGGCGCGGTGCTGGTAGCGGATCTGCACCGCGGCGCGGATGGGGCCGGCCGGCGTGGGCACCAGCCACCTGGCCCGCTCGGCGACGAACTCCTCGACGGCGAGGGCCTCCTTCGGTCCCACGGTCACGCTGCGCGAGTCGGGGTCGATGCGGGTGACGTAGATGGGCAGGCCGACGGCCACGCCGACGCCGCGGCGCTGGCCGATGGTGAAGTTGGCGATGCCGCCGTGCCGGCCGAGTTCGTGTCCGTCGCTGTTGACGATGGGCCCGTCGACGAACGCCTCCGGGCGACGCTCGCGGACGACGCGGGCGTAGTCGCGATCGGGCACGAAGCAGATGTCCACGGAGTCGGGCTTGTCGCAGAGGGTGAGCCCGAACCGGCGGGCGTGGTCGCGGACCTCGTCCTTGGTCATACCTCCAATCGGAAGCATCGTGCGCGGCAGCATGTCGCGGGCGAGCCCGAAGAGCACGTAGGACTGATCCTTGGCGCGGTCGAGGCCGCGAAGGAGACGCCAGTGGCCGTCGGTCCGATCGATGCGGGCGTAGTGGCCGGTGGCGACGAAGTCGGCCCCGGCGGCGGCGCCGTAGTCGGCGAGGCGACCGAACTTCAGGTGCTCGTTGCACATGACGCAGGGGTTGGGCGTGCGCCCGCGGACGTACTCGTCGGCGAAGTAGTCGATGATGCGGTCGAACTGCTCCTTGAAGTTGAGGGCGAAGAAGGGCACGCCCAGCCGGCCGGCGACGGCGCGGGCGTCGGAGGCGTCGGCGGCGCTGCAGCAGCCGCGGTGGCGGTCGGAGGCGGGGCCCCGCGGCTCGGACGGCTCGTGGACGCCGGTGCGCATGAACAGGCCGGTGACCTCGTACCCCTGCTCATGCAGCAGGCACGCGGCCACGCTGGAGTCCACGCCTCCGCTCATCGCCACCACCACCTTACCACGGCTCGCCGCCACGCTGGTCTCCTCAAGGGAATTCGACAGTTCCGGCCTGATCGGCGATTATAGCCGTGGTGACAGCGGGTCCCAACTTCGCCCGGATGAATCCAGCGACGGAGCCGAGATGTATACCCTCAGCGTCCCCACCCAGAAGCGTTGCCAGATGGTCGATGTCACCGCCCAGGTGCAGCGGGCACTCCGCGAGGAGGGGCTGACCAGCGGGTACGTCATCTGCTACGTGCCGCACACCACCGCGGGAATCACCATCCAGGAGAACGCCGACCCGGACGTGGTTCACGATGTGCTCTGGAAGCTGGAGCAACTGGTGCCCAGGGACGAGCGGTCCTTCCGCCATGCCGAGGGCAACAGCGACTCCCATATCAAGGCGTCGATGATGGGCTCGTCGGTGACCGTGCTGGTGGAGGACGGGCAGCTTGTCTTCGGGACGTGGCAGGGGATCTACTTCTGCGAGTTCGACGGGCCGCGGCAGAGGAAGATGCTGGTGAAGACGGTCAGTGATGGGTGATGAGTTGAGCAGTGTGTCAATTCCTTGACGCACGAGACGGACACACGGAGATCTACCATTCCCATGAACGAGATTCCCCCGACCCATCGGCCGTATTCTCAGTTTGTTTTTTCTCGCGTATGGGCGATGAGTGTGCTGGTAAGCCTCATCGCCGCCGCGCAGGGATTTGCTGAGCCCCCTCCCTCGCCGCGGGAGGCGGCCGACGCCCTGCGCAAGGCTTCGACCTATCTCCGCGAGAAGGTCTCCATGCGCGGGGGTTACCTGTGGACCTACGCACCGGACCTTTCCTGGCAGCGCGGCGAGGTCGATGCCACGCCGAAGCAGGTCTGGGTTCAGCCGCCCGGAACGCCGGCGGTGGGCATGGCGTTCCTGCACGATTACGCATGCACCGGCGACGACTATTACCTGGACGCGGCCGTCGACGCCGCCCGGGCGCTGGCCTGGGGGCAGCTCGTCAGCGGCGGCTGGGGCTACAAGATCGACTTTCACCCGTCGGCCGCGGACAAGTACGCCTATCGCCGCGACCTGGACGCGGGCCAGACCGACTTTGCCGGGCGCTTCAACACCACCACCTTCGACGACGACACCACCCAGGCGGCCGTGCGCCACCTGGTCCTTACCGATCAGGCCACGCGGTTCAAGGATGAGGAGATTCATCGTGCGGCGCTCTATGGGCTGGACGCGATCCTGAAGTTTCAGTACCCCAACGGCGCCTGGCCGCAGCGGATCGACGCACCGTATCGTCCCGAGGACTATCCCGTGCTCAAGGCCCGCTATCCGGAGAGCTGGTCGCGCACGTTCCCAGCGGTTGACTACCAGGCGTATTACACGCTCAACGACAACGTCATCCGCGATTGCGTGATCACGCTGCTGCTGGCCCACGAGGTGTACGGCGACGAGCGCTACCTGGCCGCGGCCCGCAAGGCCGGGGATTTCCTGATCCTGGCCCAGATGCCCGAGCCGCAGCCGGCCTGGGCCCAGCAGTACGGCGCGGACATGAGCCCCGCGTGGGCTCGCAAGTTCGAGCCGCCGTCGATCGTGTCAGGTGAATCGGTGGGGACGTTGAAGGCGCTGATGCTCGTCCATGCCGCCACGGGCGATGAGAAGTACCTGGAACCGATCCCCCGGGCGCTGGCGTACCTGGAAAAGAGCCGCCTGCCCGACGGCCGCCACGCCCGCTTTTACGAGCTGAAGACCAACACGCCGCTCTACTTCGACCTGAAGTATCACATGACCTACGACGATTCGGAGATGCCCATGTATTACGCCTTCAAGACGCAGCTCAACCTGGGCGTGATTCGCGAGTAGCTTAGGGTCGCCCGGCAGGTGCCGAAGGCGTACCTGGCGAGCCTGCTCCATCCCGACCGGGTGGATCGTTCCGGCCGTCCCGGCGGCGGGGAGATTGCCCGGGTGCGCAAGATCCTCGATGGGCTTGACGCCGAGGGGCGGTGGATCGAGGAGGAGCGAATCTCCATGAAGGTCTTCATCAACAACAGCCGGGTGCTGGCGGACTACCTGGCCAGGATGAAGCCCTGACCCGCAGCGTTGCGGATGGGTCTGCCGGGGGCCCGGCGAAGCGCGCGTCTTGGCCCGGCCGCCCGAGCCCGCAAACCGGTCCCCGAGAATCCTACGCGAAACGGTCGCCGCGACTTGACGGCGCGTGAACCAACGGCTAAGA
>CAYVVX010000362.1:0-5703 GCA_964455315.1 uncultured Planctomycetales bacterium
CTCGGCGTCTCTGCGGTTCCAAACTCCTTGGGTTGCGGGCAGAGCCCGCGCTAAGATGAAGAGAGCGTGATCGGTTTGCCCGGCTTCGACACGATTTCTGCCATCTGCATGTTCGGAACGCAAATCGGTATCGGCCACCCGTGAAGATCCATGTTTCGGACGTTTTCAATCAATTCAGTATGCGGAAGACCTTTGATTGCATCGGCAAAGTCGGCATTTGCGGGGTCTGCCTCGCTGAGCTGATCGGGTGATTCCTTAAGCGATTGACAGGCATGCACTGCCGCCGCGCTGAGATGGCTTCTCGCAGCTGGCGGCACTCTGTCGTTAGCCGCGTACTGCAAAGCCCAAGCGGCGCGATCATCGTACTGCTTGGCATGAACCATGGTTGGACATCATACGATTTGATGTTCCGGAAAACTATAAGCAGATGTGCGGCGACTCTTGCTCAAGCAATAGCCACATCTTGCCCTTTGACGCCAAGTACGGGAGCAAGCCTCGTTCGCCCTCCGCGCGAAAGCAAGATGAGGCAGTTCGCTCTTCAGGGACCGAAAGCCCTGCCTGTGGGCATACGCCCTCCGAGCGATATAGGAGTCAGTCCGGAATCTCCGGCTCAACCAGCAGCGCCAGCAGCGCGAGCGACTCCTGCCAGCCGAGACAGCACGCCTCCGCCGGAATCACCTCCGGGATCCCTTCCTGCACGATGTTCAGCTCTGTCCCGCAGAACACCTTCTTCAAGGTGATGGTCGTGACCATCTCCCCGGGCAGGTTCGGATCATCGAACTTGTCCGTGTAGCGGAGGCGCTCGTTGGGCACGAGCTCGACGTAGGTGCCGCCGAAGGCGTGGCTCTTGCCGGTGGAAAAGTTCGTGAACGACATCCGGTAGGACCCGCCCACCCGGGCGTCCAGGTGGTGGACTTTGCCGGTGAAGCCGTGCGGCGGCAGCCATTTCGCCATCGCGTCCGTATCCAGGAAGGCGCGGTAGACTTTCTCGGGCGACGCACGCAGTACGCGATGAAACCGGACGGTGCTGGGCATCATCTGCTCCTGTCGAGGGGTACAATCGCCATGACGCCGGACTCTGCGGTCGAGGGCAGAATCATCCAGCGGTCGGCGCCGCGCCATGTAACAGGCGATCCACGCGAATCATATCCGAGGCCCCGGTCCACTGGCCAGAAGATGCCGTTGGCCGGTGAACCCCGCGGGTTCCCGGCGAAGCACAAACCGATGCAATGAGAATGGGGGCATCACGAGGAAACTCGGCTATCATCTGAACCGGCTCACGAGGAAGTTCGAGAACCAGACGCGAATGGGAGGATCGGCCTCATGCACACACGTGTCGCGGTACCGGTCGGTTTCACCGTTGTCTGCCTGCTCACTCTGGCGGAGCGCCCCCTGTGGGCACAGCCGCCGGCCGGCCGGCCCAACATCATCCTCTGCATGGCCGACGACCAGGGCTGGGGTGACGTGGGCTACGCCGGCCATCCGATACTGAAGACACCCAACCTCGACGAGATGGCCGGATCGGGCCTGCGTCTCGATCGCTTCTACGCGGCGGCCCCCGTTTGCTCGCCCACCCGCGGCAGCGTCATGACCGGCCGGCATCCCAACCGGTTCGGGTGCTTCAGCTGGGGACACCCGCTTCGCCCGCAGGAGGTGACCATTGCCGAGGTGCTCAAGGACGCCGGATACATCACCGGCCATTTCGGCAAGTGGCACCTTGGATCCGTCCAGAAGGGCAGTCCGGTCAACCCGGGAGCCAGCGGCTTCGACGAGTGGCTGTCGGCCCCGAACTTCTTCGATAACGATCCGATTCTCAGTCGCGAGGGGGTGGCGGTCCCCATCAAGGGCGAAAGCTCGATCGTCACCGCCGAGGCGGCCATCGCGTTCATCCGCAAACACGCGAAGACCCCGCAACCCTTCTTCGCCGTCGTCTGGTTCGGATCACCGCACAATCCCTACCAGGCAATCGAACAGGACCGTGCCCCGTACGACGGTCAGCAGCCGGGTCGCCAGCACTACTACGGCGAGATCACCGGGCTGGACCGCGCGGTCGGCATGCTGCGACATGAGCTGCGCGACCTGGGCATTCAACGGAACACGCTCCTGTGGTACTGCAGCGATAACGGCGGCGTGGCCAGCGTCAGCGTCACCGGCGGGCGGAAGGGCAAAGGGTCCATCTACGAAGGCGGCCTGCGCGTGCCCGCCATCATCGAATGGCCCGCCCGCATTCCCACGCCGCGCATCACCGACCTGCCCGCCAACACGTCGGACATCTTCCCGACCCTCCTGGAGATCGTCGACGCCCGGCCGCCGTCACGACACCCGCTCGATGGAATCAGTCTCGTGCCGTTGCTGGATGGCCGGATGACCTCGCGCCCGCGGCCGATGGGTTTCTGGGAGTACCCGATTCCGGGCATCCGAACCCCCAGCCGGGAGTGGATGGCTGACCTGCTCGAAGCCCAGCGCAACGGCCGCCAGATCAGCGAAGAGAGCCGGCTTCGCCTCGACGCGGGCCAGGTCACGCGGACAGCTTCCCCGGTCACGCCGCATGGCTCGACTGGCCCTGGAAGCTTCACCGCATCCAGGACAAGGACGGCGCGGTCCAGTTCGAACTCTACAACCTGGCCACGGACCCGGACGAAAGCAGGGACTTGATTGCGGAACAGTCCCAACGCAGCGGGAACATGACCGGCGAACTGGACAGGTGGCAGCGCTCCGTGGCGGCCAGCCTGAACGGCAACGATTATTGAACACAGTCCATGCACCGATCTCCGTCCGCCCGGTGGCACGATCCCATGGGATGCATTGCCCGGTGGCGGCCGTTACACTGTGACCGGTAACACGGGGCACGGGAGTTGCACAGGTGATATCGTCTCGCTTTCTCCACCGTCTCTTCTCAATCGCCCTTGCGCTGGGTCTCCACCCAGGCATCGCCGCAGGGGTATCGGCCGACCATCCCGGGAACGTCTCGGGACTGCCCCAGCCGGGGGCGATCACGTTCTCCGAAGGCCACGCCGCCTGCGCTGTTCGCGTGACCACCGATCCCCCGGCCGGCGAGTGGAAACTCTCCAACCAGTCCGGCGCAGCCGAGGGCAGCTCCACGGGCGGCTACCGGATGAAGCTGATCCGCGGCACCGCTCCCGATGGTGCGGGCCACGTCCCCTGGAACTTCCAGCTCGAGCGCGACGACGGCGCGCATTTCCGCGTGAAAGAACTCGCCTACGAAGCCCGCATCCCGCTCGGGCGGGTAGCCGCGATCTTCGATACCCGCGTGCCGGAACAGCCGTCGATCTTCCGGCAGGCCCCGCAGATCGACGTGGTGCTGGAGATCCGCCCCAACGCGGGCATTCCCTTCCTGATGGCCTGCGACCACTATGGCTTCAACAGTCTCGCGGCCGGACCGATCGATCAGGCCGGCACCTACCGGATGATCGGGCGGCGGGTCGGCGACGACTACCTCATCCGCATCCAGCGCGACGAGTACGCGGGCGACGGCTGGTTCACGGGCCGGCGGTTCGAGGACGGCGTGTTCCTCTCGACGGAGAAGACCTTCTGGTTCGACACGGCCCAGGCCTATGCCGACACGGTGGATGAGGCCACCGGCTACCGGCCGCGCCCCATCCCCGATCATGCCACGCTGCCCTTCTACAGCACCTGGTACGCGTTCGGCGAGGACATCCGCCGCGACGTGGTCTGGGAGAACGCCCGGCTGGCGTCCGAAATGGGCATCGGCAACATGCTCATCTTCATCGGCTGGGCCACCTGCCGCGACTGGTTCAGCACCGAAAGCCGCTGGGGCGACTACACGCCGTGTCCCGAGCGGTTCGCGGAGTTCGGCGAGCTTGTGCGGCGCATCCGCGACGATCTCGACATGCACGTGCAGGTGTGGGTGGCGCCGACCTGGATCGGCGAGGGAGCGGAGTCGTTCGCTGCGATGCAGGAGCTGCGCTCGAAGTGGCCGGGCGGCGGCTACGACCGCAATCTCGACCCGCGCCACCCGGACGTGCGTGCCCACATCCGCGCCCGCTTCGCCCACCTGGTCAAGGCCTACGGCGTGGATGGCGTCTACATCGACTTCCTCGACACCATTTACAACCGCAACGACGCCGAACATGCTCGGGAGCCGGCCCACTTCGGCACGGCGCTGGATGCGTTCCTCGGATCGGTCTACGACGGCCTCGCCGAGGGCACCGCGGCGCCGATGGTCACCTGCCGCATGCCCTTCGCGAACCTGCTGACCAAGCATCACGCCAACGTGTTCACCACCACCTACACCAATCACAACTGGGACCGCAACCGCACGCTGGCCATCTCGCACCGGCCGTTCAACCGCGGCGTGATCTCGACCACCGATCCGCTGGTGTGGACCGGCGCGGAATTCGAGGATCGCGACCTGGTCGGCAGGACGCTGTCCGCGATGATGCTGCTGGGCCCGCCGGGGATCTCGATGGACCTGACCAGGATGCGGGAGGATCGGCGCCGCAACCTCGCCGACTGGTTCGGGTTCTACAACCGGCACCGCGACAACCTGGTCCGCGGGCGGTTCATCCCCTTCGGCGACGAGTTCCATTACCCGGAGATGATGGTGGCCCGCGGCGATACGGCCTATGCGTGGGTCTCGCGGTGGGAGACGGATCACATCCCCTTCCCGGAGGGCACGCGCCACGCGTTCATCTTCACCAACCTGCCGCGCGAGGAGTCCTTCATCGCCCGCATCGACCTGACCAACATCACCGGGCTCGAACCCGGCAGGTACCGGGCCCGCTGGTTCAACAGCACCCTGGAGTCGCACGACCCGCCGTTCGAGCTGACCGTCAAGCCGCGCCGCGAGCCGGCCAGCGCGGGCGAGGCCCGCACCGCCCGCGAGAACTGGGACTTCCCGCCCGACGATGAGCGCCCCAGCCTGGACGTGCGCCGCGGGGGGTGCCTCGAATTGGAGTATTCTGAATAGGAGCCCCCCAACCGGTCGGAAAAGCTATAATGTTCCCGAGCCCGATGCGAATCGAGTCGGAGTTTCGCCCGGTGCCGCCGGGCCCGGCCGAACGCATGGAGAATCAGGATCCATGATCATCGACTGTCACACCCATCTGAACAATTACCACGAGGAGCGGGTCGTCTCGATCGAGCAGTGCCTCGACAACCTGCAGCAGGAGATGGACGAGAACAACGTCGATTACGCCATGGTGCTCAGCTCCTACAAGGTGACCGAGCATCGGCCGCCGACCAGCAGGGTGGTTGAAGCCACCCGCGACTTGGACCGCATCTTCGTCGTGGCCGGCGTCAGCATTACCCATTACAAGGAGCGGGATCTGCGCGAGATCAGCGAGTATCTCGAGCAGGGCCTGGTCAAGGGGCTGAAGCTCTATCCGGGCTACGAGCCGTTCTATCCCTACGATCCGCGCTGCCAGGTGGTCTACGACTTGGCTCTGGAGTACGACGTCCCGGTGATGATTCACACCGGTGACACCTATTCGCCCAAGGGCAAGTTGCGCTTCTCCCACCCCTTGAACGTCGACGACGTGGCCGTGGACTTCCCCAGCCTCAAGATCGTCATCTGCCACATCGGCAACCCCTGGATCCGGGACTGCATGGAGGTGGTCTACAAGAACGCCAACGTGTATGCCGACGTCTCCGGCCTGGTGCTCGGCAACTTCCAGGAGAAGTTCGAGCGCTACATGCTCGAGCAGGTGCACGAAATGATTC
>CAYVVX010000362.1:5713-5973 GCA_964455315.1 uncultured Planctomycetales bacterium
TCTACGCCGGTGAGCCGCAGTATCTGCTCTACGGCACCGACTGGCCGATCTGCTCGATGCGTTCCTACCTGAAGTTCGTGAACAGTCTCGAACTGTCGGACAAGGGCCGCGAGCAGATCATGTGGCGGACGACGGCGCGGCTGTTCAAGATCGACGTGAGCGCCAGGCTTGGAAAAGATGCCGCGGGGGCGTGAGAAAGCCCGTCTGCACTGCTATCGATCAGAATCTTCGCGTCCCGCAAAGCTTCTCCACCGCAGGAT
>CAYVVX010000363.1:0-834 GCA_964455315.1 uncultured Planctomycetales bacterium
CGGACAAGCAGTACTACCACCTGGCAGTGACCCGCACGGAGCGCGGGCGGGTGGGTATGCTGGGGCTCTACCGCGTGGAGGCCCAGACCATTGACCAGGCTTGGTGCTTCTCGCCGGACGGGGTCGCGTGGGAACGGCCGCTGCGGAAGGCGTGGCTGCCGCGCGGCGAGGGCGATGCGATCGACTGTTACGGTATCTATCCGCCCGGCGGGCTTATCCGGCGCGACGGTGTCTGGTACCTGTTCTACACGGGCTACAACAGCCTGCACAACGGCAAGGACAGTTGCGGCAAGCCGCGCTCGGCGATCATGCTGGCGACGACGAAGAGCATCTGGGAGGACGGCAACGAGTGATACGACATCATGGCAAGCTCACACTTATTGGTCTGCTGGCGGTGCTCGGTGGTTCACCGATTGCCGCTGCCACCGGTGATATTCCCGTCGGCGATCCGGCCGGTGTGCCCATCCGGCCGCCGTTGCCGGTGTGGCCTTCGGACTACGAGACCATCGGGCAGGTGCTGCCCACGTTTCGGGTGAACGGGCGGTTCGGGGCGACGGCGTACCGCGTGGAGCTGGCGACATCGCCGGACTTCGCCGGGGCGATCCGGCTGGAGCAGTTCGCGGTCTCCGATCCCGGCGGTATCACGCCGGTGGTGCTGGTGCCGTATGTCGGTGAGCCACTGGTGTCGGGACGGTACTACTGGCGGGCGTTCGCGGGCAACGATGACGGCTACTGGACGGTGCCGGCCAACCACCGCGTGTTCGACGTTGTGGCACCCGCCGAGGGCGCCAGGCCGCCCGGCGACGACGGCACTCACCTGCCGCTGCTGCCTGT
>CAYVVX010000363.1:844-5953 GCA_964455315.1 uncultured Planctomycetales bacterium
CCTGTGCAGGGGGACGGGCCGGTGCATCCGCGCCTGCTGGTCACCCGGCGGGAGGTGAGCAACTTCCGGGCCGCGCTGGAACGGTCGCCGGACCTGCTCCGCGGCTGGTACTACCAGTACAACGCCGCCAGGGGCATGCTCGATCAGGCGCCGCCGGCTGAGGACTATGCCCGCGCCGGCGCGGGCCAGCATGGCAACTACAGCACCGCCGCCTCCTGGTACCACCGGCATCTGGAGAACATGGCCTTCGTCGCCCAGGTCACCGCCGATGAGAAGTTCATCCGCAAGGGCGTCGAGATGCTGATGGCCGCCTGCGCGTACGAGCGCTGGCTGGGCCCGCTGTTCGATGATCCGCAGCATTTCGATCCGCCGTGGACCTCGGCGCTGGAGACGGCCATGATGACCGAGGCGGTCGCGGTGGGTTACGACCTGCTGCACGAGCATCTCAGTGACGAGCAGCGGCGGCAGGTGCGCGACGCGCTGGCGGACAAGGGCGTGCGCAAGCTGGTCGAGGAGTGGGCGGACCCGGTCGGTTCATCGCGGCTGCCGCGGCACCAGTTGCCGACCGGCAACTGGGTGATGGTGTGCAGTTGCTCCGGGGGGATGGGGGCGCTGGCGCTGCTGGGCGAGCATCCGGAAGCCGAGCGATGGTCGCGGCTGGTGCGCGACCGGGTGCGGGCCTGGCTGCGCGATCGCGGCGGGGACTGGTACGTGGACGCCCCTTACGTCCGCAACCGCCCCTCGCCGATCCCCGTCATCGGGCCCAGCGAGCCGAACTTCGGCGTCGACGGCGGCTACAAGGAAAGCATCGGCTACATGAACTACGCCATGCGCTACGTGGTCTTCTTCGCCGACGCGCTGAAGCGCGACGGCGGAGGCGACCTCTTCGCGGACGTTCCCGCGGGGCTGCTGGACCCCATGGCCTGGAGCATCATGCATTACCCGCAGGAGGGCCAGATGGTCTCGTCGCTGGTGGACTTCGGCGATTGCGGCACGTCCACCGCGTGGTACGACCCGGTGCTGGTCGCGATGGTGCGGCAGCGGCACAGCCCGCTGGCGGCGTGGTTGTACCAGCGGGTCGTGCCCCTGCCGCGGACGGTGCGGACCATGCTCTGGCATCGCGACGACGTGGTCCCCGAGCCGCCGGATACGTCCGTACCGATGGGTGTGTTCCACACCATCGGGCAGGTGGTCATGCGCTCCGGCTGGTCGCCAGAGTCGCCGATGGCCGCGATCAAGTTTCACCAGAACCGCGGGCATCTGGATCTGGGTACGATTTACCTCTTCGGCGGCGGCGGCCCGACCATCGTGGACTCCGGGGTGACCGCCTACGGCGGACCGATCTACGGCAGCTACTCGGCACAGTCCAGGGCCCACAACGTCATCCTGGTGGACGACAAATCGCAGCAGCGCGTGGACGGGCGGATGCTCGCGGCGGTGGGGACTTCGGCCATGACCGCGGCGTCGGGGCAACTGGCCGCCGCGTATCCACAGGAGCTGTCGTCCTGGACGCGCGACCTGCTCATGCTGCCCGGCGGCGTCGCCGTCGTTCAGGATCGCGTCGCCGGCAGGGGCGAGCATCGCTACGAGATGCTGCTGCATCCCTTCGGCGAGTTTGAGCTGAAGGAGGGCGGCGGTCTGCGCATCGGTCCGGCCGTGGCATCGACGCAGGTCAGCGTTCACTCCGACCGCCCCTTTACGCCCACACTCGCCGATGGCTACATCGGCATCGTGCCCCGCAAGTACGTGCGCTATCCACTCAACGGGCCCGCCGAGTCAGCCGCGTTCCTGACCGTGTGCCGCTGGCCGCAGCACACCGACGAGACCGTTCCTGACCTGGAAGTGAAGGAAGTGTCCGCCGGGCGCTGGCGGATCGACCGGCGGGAAGGTTTGGCGGTGCTGGCGGTGCGGGCCGGCGGTGCCGACGATGGCCTGGTGGGCACCGACGCGCGCCTGGCGGCGGTCTGGGTCGCGCCGGGGCGACCGGGTGCGATTCACGCGGTGATGTTCGGCGGCACGCGGCTCATGTGGCGGGGGAAGAAGCTGCTGGAGGCCGACTCGACGGTGGATGTTGCCGCGGAGTTCGACGCCCCGACGCGGGTGCATGCCTTCGCCGCGAAGCCGGTGCGCCTGACACTGCCGGTGCCCCGGGTCCAGGGGCTCGCCTGGCTGGACGGTGTCGAGGTCGCTTCCGTACGCGAGAAGGAGCTGGTCAGTACCGAACTCCCCGCGGGTGAACATCGCTGGATGAGCGCCGAGTATCGCCTGCCCTTCGAGCGGGGACGTCCGCTGCGGGTGGCTGATCTGGAGCCGCTCCCGGCTCCGGATGCGCCGGCGTATGGCGGCGGGATACGGACGGCCGCGAGCACTTCCCACAGCGACGTGATCGACGCGGTGGACGGTGACGTGAACACCTCCTGGGCATCGCTGCCGGGCCTGCCCATGCCGCAGTGGATGCGGATCGACTTCGGCCGGAGCGAAACACTCTCGGCGGTGGATGTTGTCGTGTCCCTGCCGTGCCGGGGGCGCCTGGAGACGCTGACCTCGGACCGCGGGAAATCCCTGTGGGCGGATCGCGGAACGTTCCAGACCACGCCCGAACGCCAGACCGCGACGGTCAAGCTGGAACCGGCGGTGCAGGCTGACGGTCTGCGGGTTGTCATCGAGGAGATCAGCGCGGCCCAGCAGTCGGCTCACGTGGCGGAAGTGCGCTGGCGATAGGGGGCCGGCCGGGTCCGCCCCTGCCCCATGACCTCGCGCAAGGAAAGGGCCGGCGAGCACCGGCCCTGATGATTGCATGCTGTTGTCGGCCGGGATCGAAGGATCCGACTCCGCCCGGGTCTGGCTGCGGTCAGGCTGAGGCCTTTTCCGGCTTCCAGTCGCGTTTGGGCGGCTTGACCACCAACCCGTCGCGGATGGCCTTGGTCGACACCTGGATGCGGACCACCTTGCCGTCGATGACCGCGCGGACCTTCTGGATGTTGGGCTTGAACTTGCGCTTGGTCTTGCCGGTGATCTTGCGGCCGACGCCGCCCAGGTACTTGGCCTTGCCGCGGTGGGCATAGGACCGCCCGGCTTTGGTACGCTTTCCCGTAAACAGGCACTCTCGCGGCATGAGACACCTCAATCGCCGATTAAAGCTTCCAGACCTTTTCAGAGCCCCGTATGCTACCGTGGAACCGGGGTGTTTGCAAGCAGCCCACGGCGACCGCCGGCCGGGACGACGCAGGTTCGCCAGGGGCCGCCTGTCCCGCCCCGACCCGGTCCGCCCGCGGTTCGGGCCCGGGGCGGATTGACCCGCTGCTGTCCGGTTGCTATGTTATTTAATTGCAGCGGTTTGGGTTGGCGGCGGCGCGGCCGTCAGTGGTCAGCTTCGGGCGGCAGAGATCACGCGATCAACTGTTCTGATGCGTCCGCAACCGCGGGCAACCGTTCAGGGATGGAGCCTTCCTTCATGCGTATCGTTCTCATCAACCCCGTGGCCCGTCGTTGCCAGGGGTATCACACCATCGGCAGCAAGATCCCCCAACTCGGTCTCCAGGTGCTGGCCCAGCTCGTGCCGGACGGGCACGAGGTGGAGATCATCGACGAGATCTTCGGGTTCGACGCCTCCGACTCGCGGATCCGCAAGGGGCGCTACGACCTGGTCGGCGTGACCAGCTACTCCAGCGGGGCCACGCGGGCCTACGAGATCGCCGCCCAGTGCCGCCGCGAGGGGATCCCCTGCATCATCGGCGGCCCGCACGCCTCGGCCATGCCCGAGGAGGCCCAGGCCCACTTTGACTCGGTCGCGGTGGGCGAGTGCGACGAGATTTGGCCGCGGATCCTGGCCGACGCCGAGGCGGGGCGGCTGCAGCGGCGCTACACCGGCGAACTCGCCGAGATCGAGCGCCCCAACATCGGCCGCGGACGGCAGCGGCTCCAGCCGGTGAACGGCACCTACGACGTGTCCAGCATCCAGACCTCACGGGGCTGCCCGGTGGGCTGTGAGTACTGCTCGGTGACCACCTTCAACGGCGCGCCCATCCGCCGCCGGAGCATTGACGACATCATCGACGAGTGGAACTCCACCCCCAAGCGGTTCCTGTTCGTCACCGACGACAACTTCTTCGGCGTCGGCGCCAAGCACGCCGAGTGGGCCAAGGAGCTGCTTCGCCAGATCATCAAGCGCGGCAGGAAGCGGCTGTGGTTCAGCCAGACCACCATCAACATGGGCGATGACCCGGAGGGGCTGCGGCTGGCGTACCGGGCCGGGTGCCGCGGCATGCTGGTCGGCTTCGAGACCTTTAACCGCGACACGCTCAAGGAGTATCACAAGGGTATCAACCGCAACAATCTCAGCCGCTACAAGCACCTGATCGGCGGCTTCCACAAGGCCGGCATCTCCGTCTTCGGCGGCTTCATCATCGGCGCCGACCAGGACGATGAGGAGACCGTGGCCGATACCGCCATCCAGGCCGTCAAGCTGGGCGTGGACACCATCCAGATCACCAATCTCACCCCGCTGCCGGGGACGAAGATGTACGACCGGTACATGGCCGAGGGGCGCATTTTCGCCACCAACTACCCGCAGGACTGGGAACGCTACACCTTCGTGGAGACCGTTTATCATCCCCGGAAAATGTCCGCGGAGAAGCTGGACGAGGTCATCTACGAGCTGCGCCACGCGGCCGCGAGCACCTCGTGGGTCTGGCTGCGGACGCTGCGGACGCTGTGGATGACCCGCAGCGTGACCAGCGCGGCGTTCATTCACGGGATGAACACCGGCTGGAAGCGGATGGCGAGGTACCAGTTGCCCAAGGACGAGGCCCGCTTCGGCTTTACCCCGCACAGCAACTCGCGGACGCGGAAGCTGCGTGACGCGTTCCTGTTGTCGCTGGGCAAGTACAAGGGCATGGATCTCACCGCGGAGCCGGTGGTCGAAGCCACGGCGATGTGAGGGATCGGCGAGGCTTCAGGAGTTCGCTCTCACCACCAAATCATGGGGGATTGTGGTTTCGGTTTCTGGCGTGACGCCTGGTTCACAAAAGGAGAACGCACATGATCGGAAAGAGCGCACGACGACTGGTCAAAGCTTTTTTGGGAGTGCTGGCCGCCACGACCATGGTC
>CAYVVX010000364.1:0-5944 GCA_964455315.1 uncultured Planctomycetales bacterium
CGGGACAAGTTGTGAGTTTCGAGCGGCGATGACCGGAGCGGCGAGAGGCGGAGACCGGTGAATTACTGGTATATCCGGGTTGATAGATGATATTGGGCGTTTTGAGATTGTTCAAGATGTCAATCCCTCAGATTAACGCCATGCCCAAGGCTGACCCGGAGCACCGGGCGGGCTGATCTGAGGGGGCATGAACTGACTGGGCGATTGATGGCTGGCGGCGAGATCATCCTGGTGAATGGCGGGCCGGTGGACTTGTACCGGGTCGGGGCCGGCGGATACGACGGTTCGCGGATCAGCGCGGCCGTCGCGACGCGCTCAAGTCATGCGATCCGGCTGCTGCCGCGCGGTGACTTCAAGGTCTCGGGGCGGCGGTTCCTGGTCAACGATTTCACCTTCAAGTCCATACTCAACGATGTCGCCGGCCGCGAGGGCGGCGGACGTGACCTGATGGTCGATTTTGACTACGGCACGCTGCTGTCCTGCGCGGAACTGGGCGGGCGGCGGGCGCCGGCCGCGGGCTGGCTGACGGCCGGGAGTCTGCGGCTTCAGCCCGGCGGCATCTACGGCACGGTCGTCTGGACGATGGGAAACGCCTACCGCTCGGTCAATCGCGGTGAACTCAGGTACATCGTTCCGGTGGTGAATGTGCGCGCGGATGGCGTGGTGGTCGGACTCCGGAACCTGACATTGACGAATATGCCTGGCAGGGTGCGGGTGGAGACGGTCGCGGCGAGCGCGGCGGGTCTGCCGGTGCACGGATTGACGCGGCTGGTATGTGGCCGCTGATGGTTTGATAGCGCGTCCGGCACGGTGCCGGGCGGCGAGTGGTGAACTCCTGGCGGAGGTCAAGGCGATGGATTTACGCGGCATGACGGTGAGGAAACCCGAAACCAGAACGTTTCGGGTGGTCTGCGGACCAACAATCGCGCCCTTGGTGGGGCGCATTCTCGAATTGCTTCCGCGGTTCGGTGAGGCCTATCTGGGCGGGCTGTGCGCGGTGCTGGAGTCTCGCCTGGAGCGCGGCCGGCCGGGTCAGCCTGTCCTGCGGCTGGCCGAAGCGGCTCGGTCGCGGGCGGAGGTCTGCGGCTGACGGATCGCCCGGTGTGTTGCCGGGTGAGCGCGTGGAACACCGATTCTGGAGGCAATGATGATGGCGGTTCTCTATGGCGTTGGCGGCGAGGAGTCGCTCCATGCCCTCTATCACGATCTGAAGGCGTCAGTCGATCGGCTGACGCTGGCGCAACTGGTGGTGGATGAAATCGGCGGCGAGGACGTGTTGGAGCTGCTCGGTTCGGTTCTGGAGGAAATCCGCGGCTGCCAGCGGGGCGTTCTTGATGAACTCGGCAGGCACGCGGACACGGCCAGCAAATCGGCATATCTGGGGGCTGGCGTTTACGAGCGCGTCCATGAGCACGTTCGCAACGTGGAACTGGACAACGATGCCGACGTGGATCAGAAGTGCTTCAACGATCGGTTCCGCGTCCAGGCGTTTGTGTGTGACGCGGTCGATCGGGCGTTGCGTGCTGACGCAGATCCGAAGGCGGCGCTGGCTGGGTACTGGAAGTTGCGAAACGAAGCTCACGGCAGCAAGCCGAAAGAGACCGCGGAAGCATTCGTGGAGCGGCTGAGCGGTGACGGCAACAAAAAAGGCTCGGCCGCTGGTGAAAGTGAGCGGAGCCTTGGCGGGGGTTTTGTGCGCCGAAAGTCTACGCGAACGCGGACTCTGAAGCAAGGGTGATCAACGCCGCCCGGATCGGGTGCGCGTGCGAGAGGTGACCGCGATGGTTCGAGCATTCACAACCGGCGAAGGCCAACGCGCCGGTGCTCATCCCGCTGAGGCCTTCGCACGCCCCCGGTCCCGGTTTTCGGGTGCCGGAATCCGACCTGGGCGGAAAACGCGAATACAGGCCCGTGGCGCTCCTGGCGGGGCCGGGGCCGGGTCGGACGTGGGGTGTCCGGTGGACAATTCAAGGTGGACATGGATTTCGGCCTTGCCGGTGGCTTCGGCGAGGTGTTCGGGGCGGCGGGCGGGTGGTGGCCATGCGGATCGGTGAACGAAAACCCCTGGTGGCCCTGAGTCCGGGCGCGGTCCGGGCGGCGAGGTTTGCGCGCAAGCTTCGCATGGAGGATCTGGCCCGAAAAGCCGGCGTGGGCTACGGCACGGTGGGTCGGGCGCTGGCCGGGGTTGCGATTGGCCGCGACCTGGCGGTGAAGGTGTCGGCGGCACTCGGCGTCGACCTGGCGGAGCTGGTTGCGGCGGATGATGAGCGCCGGCCGGCGTCGGGTTACTGCGATGCGGCCATGCGGCATTTTCAGCGGCTGCTGATGCGCGGCGCCCGCGAGGCGATCGAATCGGCATATCGCGAGACGGAACAGGAGGCCGGCCGGCGGTGCTGGTTCTGGCCGGGGCCGGGAAAGATCCGGGATCTGTGCCGGTTCATGACGAACGGCATCGAGGCGTTGACCGAGGATAAATCGACAGCGGTGAGTGATGGGCGCTGAAGCTGCCTTGAAGCTGGGTTCAACGGCCATTCAACCGGCCGCGCAGGTGACACCGGAACCGGTGACGCTGCCCGCGACCGCGCTGGAAGAGGGTCTGGCGTTTGATCGGAGTGTGAAGCGCTCAACACGGGACAGCATCTTTGTGGACCTGGTCAGGATCGGCGGCGCCTGGCGTGATGCCAGAGGTGTGCGATGTTTCGACGTGCTGCATCCACGGATGAAGCCTTACCTGGCCGGCCGATCGGACGAGTTGTTTGAGGATGCCCATCCCGAGGATCAGCGACCCGCGATTCTGCGGGTACTGCTCATCGAGAGTGTTCTGCGCAGAGTGGCGGGCGCTCCCGCATTCAAGGGCCGCGCGGAGGTCTATCAGGGGGCGCTTGACGAGCTGGCCCCATCGCTCCTGGAAGGCGCACCGATCCCTAGCCTTCGCACCTACCGGGGATGGCAGCAGCGATATCTCGCATCGGGCCGGCTGCGCTCGTCACAACTGGACACGCGCGGCGGACGGTCGGGACGCGAGCGGGTCCGGTTCAGCGCAGAAGCCCGTGCTTACTTCAAGGGCGTCTATCTCACGCGGCAGTGCCGATCTATCAAGAACTGTTGGCTGGAGACTATGGCTAAAGCGGACAGCAAGGGCTGGGATTGCCCGGGCTATGAACCGGTCAAGCGCTGGGCGCGGAAACATCTTCCACCACGCATCGCGGATTACTATCGTCGCGGCCCGCGGGCCTGGCGGATGAGACACCAGCCGAAGCTGGTGGTCGATACGCGCGATCTGCCTGGGAATCACACGTGGGTCATCGACAACCTTCGATTCGATTTCTGGGCGCGGCTCGGTCCGCGCAGGGTCCGGCTGTGGTGCTCGCTCATCATCGATCGGGCATCGAACCTGATCGTCGGGTGGGCAATCACCACTAACCCCTCACAAGATTCGCTCATCCTGGCGTTGCGCCGCGCCGTCAAACGCCACGGCCCGCCCCTGGAAGTTATCCTGGATAATGGGAGAGACATGAGGTCGGATGCGTTCGCCGGCAAGAACCGCAAGTGGGTGGCCGAAGAGTTGGCCTCCGCGCTGCTCTCCCAGCTTGGGATCATCCTGCATTTCTGCCAGCCATACAGCCCTTGGTCCAAGGGCGGCGTCGAGGCGATGGCTCGCACCATCCACGCGCAGTTTGATCGGCTGTTTCGATCGTTCTGCGGCGGCTCGCCGGCGGACAAGCCGGAAGGCGTCGACCGCTGGTGCCGGGAGCATCATGACGAGCTGCCCACGGTGCCTGAAGTGGAGGCGGCGTTCGCTCAATTCGTCGAGACGTTCGCCGATCGGCCTTCCGATGCGCAGTGGGTCAAGCCGCTGTCGCCGCGCCAGCGTTTCGAGCAAACCCGCATTGCGAAACGGACGCTGCCTGATCATCTCCTGAACGTGCTGCTGTTGAAGCTCACCGGTCCGCGGCGGGTCACCAGCAAGGGCGTTCTCTACAACGGTCTGCACTACACCGCATCGCGGATGTTCGGGGAGGATCAGCACAGCCAGGTCCGGCTGCGCATCGATCCGGATGACGTTAGCCGGGTGTGGGTCTGCGACTTGAAGGGCCGGCCGAAATACATCGCCCGGCAGAACCTGGTCAAGGGCACGCTGGACGATGTTCGCGTGGCGATGAATCGCCGATCGCACGCCCGCCGGGTGGTTCGCGAGGCGCACCAGGAACGGACCCGGGCGCTGGACGATCTGCCGATGGCGGTGCTGCGCAGCCAGGCGGAGCGGTATCGGTCCCAGACCCGGCAGAACGATCCGCCGGCCGGATCACCGGCGCCCACGGTGGCGCCGATCGTGACACCGGCGGCGCAGCAGATCATCGCGGCCGCCGCGGTGGTCGAACGGCAGGAACGCCAGGACGCGATGCGGGCGCATCCGTTCCAGGGACCGGCCGCGGTTCAGGGGCTTTCGCGTGATGAACTGGACGCTCTGTCAGCCGGTGATGATGACCTGCTGATGGGCGATGACGTGGACGATCTGGACGCATTGTGCGGATAGCACGCCCGGCATGGATGACCGGGCTTGGAACCATTTGCCAGGGATGGCGTGACACAGGCGAGACGAATCATGACCGATGACTTCGCCGAACAGCAGCCAGGCGGGCAGCCTGATATTCACGATGCCCAGCCCGATGCCGCCGACGTGGAACGCGCGATCCAGGAACAGGAGCGTGTTCAGGTGGCATCGATCAATCTGCCCGCGATGGGATCAGTCCCGGAAGATCTGAAGCTGCAAGTCTGCCAGCGCGTCAAGGTGCTGATGAAGCGCCACCGGTGGAGCCTGCGCGACCTTGCCAAGGGGCTGGGCAGCGGGACGCACGAAAGCATCATCAGCCAGGTGCTGCGGCGCAAGTATGACCATGAAGACAGCGAACATATCCGCCGGCTGAACGCCTGGGCGGAATCGACCGAGAAGCGCACGCGGGCTCTGCGCCCCGAGGGGATCTGTGATACCGGCGTGGTGCGCATGACCAGGGCGGGATGCGATTACGCCAAAAGCAACGCGTGCATGGTGCTGATGACCGGTCCCGCGGGAATCGGCAAGACCAATGCGGCGCAGGTCTACACGATGGAGGATCTGAACTCCCTCTATATCCGGCATCGATCGACGCACAACAGCCCCACCTCGTTCCTGGGGCTCATCAGTGAGAGCTGCCATGTTCCGCGGACCAGATCCAAGTCGGCGATGATGGATGCCCTGGTCAACAAGCTGCGCGGATCGCATCGCCTGCTGATCATCGACGAATGGCACCTGGCGGAGAAGCCGGTTTACGAGACCATCCGCGACCTGCACGACCTGTGCAACGTTCCGATCGTCCTGATCGGGACAGAGGATGTTCGCAAGCGCGTGGAGTCCGCCAGGCAGCGCAAGGGCGAGGTGTGGTCTGATCAGTTCTGTTCGCGCATCGGGTGGGTGGTGGACCTGACTAGGCTTCATGACGACGCGGGCAACCGCCGACCTCTGTTCACGATCGATGAGATTCGGGCGATCTTCCGGAGCGATCAGATCCGCATCACCCGCGACGGGGCAGAGTTCCTGCAAGCCCTTTCGTGCGCGGTTGGACTTGGCTGTCTGCGGATCGCTCACCGCTGTTACACGATGGCGGCGCGGCTGGCCCGGAAGACCAACGAAATCAACGCGGGCCACCTGCGCAAAGCATTTCTGCGTCAGGCGGTTCCCGATGGCGTGGATGATTCGGCCCTGCTGATGCAGGTGGATGAATCGTTGCACCAGATCCGGCACTACGCGGCGATGGCGGGCTGATGATGAACGCGACCTGCGGGACATCCACGGCAGCGCAGCGGCGGGCGATCGTGCTGGTCGGCCGCGGGCTGGGCATGGACGTGGATGAGCTGCGGGCACTCACGCCGGCGGGCAGCTTGCGGGCGCTGTCCTTCGAGGCGG
>CAYVVX010000365.1:0-5909 GCA_964455315.1 uncultured Planctomycetales bacterium
CGGATCCTCTTCTACACCGGCAAGATCCACGCGATCCATGAGGTGAAGGGGAAGGACGGCGTCGGCGCGGTCATGGACAACATGGAGCTGGAGCGTGAGAAGGGCATCACGATCCAGTCCGCCGCCACGTACACGACGTGGAAAGACCACAACATCAACCTGATCGACACGCCCGGCCACGTCGACTTCACGATCGAGGTCGAGCGCTCGCTGCGGGTCCTCGACGGCGCGATCCTGGTCCTGTGCGGCGTCGCCGGCGTGCAGTCGCAGTCGATCACGGTCGACCGCCAGATGCGCCGCTACAAGGTGCCGCGCCTGGCGTTCGTCAACAAGTGCGACCGCGCCGGCGCCGACCCGCTGCGCGTGTGCGAGGCGCTGCGCACCCTCCTGGCCCACAACGCGGTCATGATCCAGCATCCGATCGGCCTGGAGGCCAACCACAAGGGCCTCGTCGACCTGATCACCCGCGAGGCGTACTACTTCGACGGCGAGAAGGGCGAGACCGTCCGCAAGGCGGCGGTCGCCGCCGACCTGCTCGACGTCGTCGAGGCGCAGCGGCAGAAGCTGTGCGAGGCGCTGGCCGACCTCGACGACGACGTCGCGGGTGCGTTCCTGGAGGGCCAGGAGATCACCCCCGAGATGATCTACCCGGCGCTGCGCAAGGCGACGATCGAGCGCAAGATCACGCCGGTGTGCCTGGGCTCGGCCTACAAGAACAAGGGGGTGCAGCCGCTCCTCGACAACGTCCTGCGCTACCTGCCATCGCCGACCGACATCACCGACTACGAGGCGCTGGACCGGGACAACAACGAGGAGAAGGTGACCCTGCGCACCGACCCGAACGAGCCGCTCGTCATGCTGGCCTTCAAGCTGCAGGACGGGCAGTTCGGCCAGCTCACCTACTGCCGCATCTACCAGGGGACGCTGCGCAAGGGCGAGTTCATCGTCAACTCGGCCACGCAGAAGAAGGTCAAGCTGCCCCGCGTGGTGCAGATGCACTCCGACCAACTGCACGACGTCGAGGAGGCGCACGCCGGCGACATCGTGGCCCTGTTCGGCGTCGACTGCTCCTCGGGCGACACGTTCACGGACGGCTCGGTGAACTACACCATGACCTCCATGTTCGTCCCTGACGCCGTGGTGACCCTGGCCGTCGAGCCGGCGAAGAAGGAGGGGTCGTCGAACTTCTCCAAGGCGCTGAACCGCTTCGCCAAGGAGGACCCGACCTTCCGCGTCTCGCGCGACGAGGAGTCGGCGCAGACGATCATCGCCGGCATGGGCGAGCTTCACCTGGAGGTTTACATCGAGCGCATCCGCCGCGAATACAAGATCGACCTGACCGTCGGCGCCCCGCGGGTCAGCTACCGCGAGGCCCCCACCATCGAGGTCGCGTTCAACTACAAGCACAAGAAGCAGACCGGCGGCTCGGGTCAGTACGCCCACGTGGTCGGCAAGCTGATCCCGCTGCCTGAGGATTCCCCGACCGACTACGAATTCGAGAACAAGGTCACCGGCGGGCGCATCCCCACCGAGTACATCCCCTCCTGCGACAAGGGCTTCCAGTCCGCCCGCGGCAAGGGTCCGCTGGCCGGCTTCGAGATCGTCCGTGTCAAGATGCTTCTCGAGGACGGCTCCAGCCACTCGGTCGACTCCAGCGACCTGGCCTTCCAGATCTGCGCCCGCGACTGCTTCACGGAGACCTTCAAGAAGGCCAAACCCGCCCTGCTCGAGCCCATCGTCAAGGTCGAGGTCGAGGCCCCCATCGAATTCCAGGGTAACATCGTCGGCGACCTCTCGAGCCGCCGCGGCCTCATCCACGGCACCGAGACCAAGCAGAACTTCGTCACCGTCACCGCCGAGGTGCCGCTGGCCAAGATGTTCGGTTACTCCACCGATCTCCGCTCGGCCACCCAGGGCAAGGGCACCTTCTCGATGGAGTTTTCGTGCTACAAGCAGGTGCCCAAGGAAATCCAAGAGGAAATCGTCGCCGCCCACAGGAAGGCCATGGCCGAGCAGAAGTAATCGCCGTTCGCCGGCAAATCGCCGCGGCGACCGGAATCCAACTCAAGATCGACCGCTTCCGTGTCAACAACCGGCAAGCGTCATCCAGGCCCGCGGAGCAGACCCTCCGCGGGCCATTTCATTTTGAGAGGCTGACCCCAACTTAGCCCCGCCGGGACACGATGCTCACCCGGCCACCGCCGCCAGTTCCGCCTCGCGACGGCTGGCCCGCGGGAAGAGGATGTTGTTTTCCTTGTGAATGTGCAGATGCAGATCGCGCTCCAGGGTGTGCAGACCGTCCAGCATGGCCCGCCAGGTGCCGCAGGCATCTTCCGGCGGCACGTAACCCCCGGTCAGCTCGTTCAGCCGGGCCAGGGCCCGACCGGCGTCATCGTGTTCATGCTCCATGACGCTGATCGGGTTGTTGACACTGCCGCAGTGGAACACCTCGGCCGTGCCCGCCGCCTCCAGCCGCCGGATGATCGGGAAGAGGACCTGCTCCTCCTTCATCATGTGCGACTCGAGTTCGTCCCGCAGCCCCAGGAAGACGCGCTCGATCTCGACGAGATCGGGGCGCCGCGGTCCATGAACGGCGGCCACCTTGCCGACGAGCTGGGTCAAGCGCGGCAATTCTCCGTGCAGGTAGACGTGGTGGGTCTGCTCGATGTGATCGGCCAGCTCGGCCATCGGTGCCCGGGTCCAGTCGCGATCATCCGCAGCGGGCTCCTGATCGGCCGCCCTGATGCGCTCGAGCACCTCACCTACATCGAGCCCGCGCGTCCGGCAGGCCTCTTCCAGGGGTTTGCGCCCGCCGCAGCAGTAATCAATGCCCAGCTCCTCGAACACGCGCGACCGATGCGGTCTGTCCGCCACCAGCGTACCAACCGTCACATCAGGACCGAATGCTGTCATGATCCGAATCTCCTTTGATGGTCCAACACTCAACAATGATCTCCGCTCATCCAACCCGATCACTCGGCCGCCGGCGCGGCCCCGGCCGGATACGCTTCCATGCCCTGCTCCTGCTCGGGTGAGACCGACCAACCGGTCTTGAGTCCCAGCACGAAATACCCCAGCCCGACGACGCCGATGGCAAAGATAGTGTCCCCCACCACCCGCAGCCAGCGCAGGTTGTCCATGAGCGGCGTCTGCAGAAACTCCGCCGACCGGGCGTACCACAGCCCGTGCTCCACGCTGGCGACCGTCTGCAGCAACCCCACCGGCAGCAGGCTGATCAACACCATCAACGCCAGGCCGATGTTGATGGCCCAGAACGAAAGCCCCAGCACCCGCGTCCGCCACATCTTGTGGGCGGTCAGCCCCTTCAGGCAGAACAGCATCAGCCCGATGCCCAGCATCCCGTAGACGCCGAACAGCGCGGTGTGCGCGTGGACCGGCGTGGTGTTGAGCCCCTGCATGTAGTAGAGCGCGATCGGCGGATTGATGAGAAAGCCGAACAGGCCCGCACCGACCAGGTTCCAGAACGCCACCGCCACGAAGCAGTAGATCGGCCACTTGTACGCCGTTACCCACGCCCGGGCCCGGCTGAGGGTCAGGTTCTCATAGGCCTCGAAGCCGATCAGCACCAGCGGGACGACCTCGAGGGCGCTGAACATCGCCCCCAAAGCCAGGACGGCCGTGGGCGTGCCGGTGAAGTACAGGTGGTGGAACGTCCCGATGATCCCGCCAAACAGAAAGATGGTGGTCGAGAACAGCACCGCCGCGGACGCCGTCGAGCTTCTCAGCAGGCCCATCCGCGTGAACAGGAAGGCGATCACCACCGTGGCGAAGACTTCAAAGAACCCCTCCACCCAGAGGTGCACCACCCACCACCGCCAGTACTCCGCGATGGCCAGGTTCGTCTGCCTCCCCCACATCAGGCCCGCGCCGTAGAACAGCGCGATCGCCGCCGACGCCACCACGAACATGCCCAGCAGGTGCTTGTGCTCCCCCGGTTGACGGAACGCGGGCCACAACGCCCGGCACATCAACCCCAGCCAGAGAAACAGCCCGATGAACAGGAAAATCTGCCAGAAACGGCCCAGATCCACGTATTCGTAGCCCTGGTGACCGAACCAGAAGTTCATCTCCAGACCCATCCGCTGCCGCGTCGCGTACCAGGTGCCGAATAGTGTCCCCGCGACGATGATCAGCAGGCACACGAAGAGGATGTTGACGCCGGCGCGCTGAAACTTCGGCTCGTATCCCGACACCGCCGGGGCCATGTACAGGCCGGTCGCCAGCCAGGCGGTCGCGATCCAGAAGATGCCCAGTTGCGTGTGCCAGGTGCGGGTCACCGCGTAAGGCAGCCACTCGGCCAGCGGGAGTCCGTAGAAGCCCGAACCTTCGACGCCGTAGTGGGCCGTCACCGCGCCCAGGCCAACCTGGAACACGATCAGCGCTGCTACCACCCAGAAGTACTTAAGCGTCGCCTTCATGGAGGGGGTGGGTTTCAAGGCCAGCAACGGATCCTGCTCGGGCAGATGCTCGGTCCCCTCCTCGCGATTCTTGAGCACGGCGTAGTACCAGGCCAGCGCGCCGATGCCCGCCAGCAGGAACACGAAGCTGATCACTGACCACAGCACGATCGCGCCGCTGGGGCGATTGTTGATCAACGGTTCCGCCGGCCAGTTGTTGGTGTAGGTGACATTCGGCACTGCCGACGCGACCGCAGGCCCGGGACGCTCCGTGCCGCAGGCCCATGCCGCCCAGAAGAAGAAGGCCGCCAGCTTGTGACGGCGCTCGGCGTCGGGGAGCGTGTTCTTCGCCACCGCATACGCGTCACGCAGTTCGACCGGCGTCCGGCCGCCATCCGCGAGAAAGCGGATCTCTTCAGGGAACTCCAATTCATCCCCGAAGATGTTCGCGTAGTAGCCGGTCAGCGCCCTGACCGCCTCCGCACGGTCGGCCGATACCACGATGCGGCTGGACGCCGGGTCGTAGGTGTTGGTACGGATCTCCTGCCGAAGCTGGGCCTTGATGAGCTCCTGGTCGGACGCGGACAGTTCCTCGAACGCCTTCCCGAACCGGGTGCGCGACCACCGATCCACGAGCCAGAGGCTCTCGCGATGCAGCCAGTCCGCCGACCAGTCCGGGGCCACGTAAGCCCCGTGCCCCCAGATGCTCCCCAGCTGCTGGCCGCCCATCGACTGCCAGACATTCTGCCCGTCCTTGATCTCCTCGCCCGTGAAGACCACCTGGCCATCCGGAGTCACCACTTCCGCAGGCACCGGAGGGGCCTCGCGGTACAACTCGACGCCGTAATAGCCGAGCACTCCGAAGGAAACCACAACTACGCAAATGAAGCTCAGCCAAAGCTTTACGTAACTCACGGACGACTCCCTTTACAGCCTGGTTGATCCAGAATCCATACCCCGGCACACAAACCAGGAGTTCTGGACCCGGATATCCTATTGACAGCGGAAGTATACCCAATATAATCTGGATGTCAACATCCGGTTGTTGCCCCATGTGGAGCCGGGCCTGTGACACCTTCGGCGGGCCCGGATTCGGGCGGCACGGTCAGGCGTACTCGCCAGGCCGTGGGGATGGTGGCGCCAATTCGCGTCTTCGCCACGGCCTGATGAGTATATCAGACCGTACCACCCCGGCCGGAAGTGTCACGGACCCCGTGGAGCCAGTCTCCTTGATCTCTCAAACCGCCGAGTACGCCCTGCGGGCCGTTGTCTGCCTGGCCAGCCAGCCCGACAGGCCCATGGTCACGCCTCTGATCGCCGAAGTGACCCATGTGCCGGCCGGCTACCTTTCCAAGGTGCTGCAGACGCTCGGGCGCAGCGGCATCGTTCAGTCGCAGCGGGGCCTGCACGGTGGATTCGTGCTCGCCCGGCCGGCCGCCGAGCTGACCGTCCTCGACGTGGTCAACGCGGTCGATCCGATGAAACGGATAC
>CAYVVX010000366.1:0-5906 GCA_964455315.1 uncultured Planctomycetales bacterium
GTAGGCATCGTTCGCCGGGGTGGTTGTCCCCGGGGTGGAGGTGATCACGGGGGCGACATTCACGCCGCCCACGTCAATCGAGTAGAGCTGCGTCGCTTCCCCGCCGATCAGCCCGTCGTCGGCCACCACCAGCACCGGATGCGTCCCCGCGTCCATCTGTCCGGGCACCCAGTCGATGAGCCCGACGACGGAGCTGATGGTCATGCCCGCCGGCGGCGGCGTGCCGCCCGCGTCGCGCAGCGCGAAGCGGATGGGATCGCCGTCGTCGTCCACGGCTTCGACGTCATAGCGGTAACGGTTGCCCTCCGCGGCGGTCAGGACCGGCGTGGAGGTGATCCGCGGCGGCGTGTTGAACAGGTAGGCAAAGGCGTCGAAGGTGAACGCCGCCCTGGCCGGGTCGCTGAACTCGATCCAGCGCGGGCCGACGGAATCGCCGGGCGGGAGCACGTTGCCGCTGAGCAGCTCCGAGAAGCTCACGAAGGGGAGCTGTCGGCCGTCCTGCGGATGCGGCACGTCGCCGTCGGGATCGAGCAGGACCACCGAGGCGGGCGTGATGTCGGCGAAGGCCAGGCCGATCGGCCCGTAGATCGGATCGGGATGCCGGCTGACCAGCGTGAACTCGGCCCGGTGAACCTTGCGCACAGGGTCATACGATCGGCGCCCGACCCGCACCTCGATGCGCTTGTCGGCATAGACGCGCGGTTCGTCGATGGGGGCGACGCGCACCTCGAGCGTCGCCAGCGCCGTCGAGCCGTCGGCATCCGTCACCTGCACCGCCACGACGTACGTTCCCAGCGTGGGGAACGCGTGGTCCTGGGCCGCGCCCATGGCCCCGGATGGAACGAACGCGATTCCGTCGTAGTCGAAATCCCAGTCGATCGATGCGATCTCGTCGCACGGGGAGTCGGGGCTGGCGGTGAAGGCACCGCTCGCGCCCACCTCCAGCAGCGCCGGACCGGCCAGCGTAACCGTGGGCACCGTATCGAGAACGGTGACCTCGGCGTGGGACGGCTCGCTGGTCAGCTTGCCGTCGGACACGATCAGGCTGACCGTGTACACGCCGTCGGCATCGCGCTGAAACGTCGGCGCCGGGCTGGTCGAATCGTCGTACTCGCCGTCGCCGTCCAGATCCCAGGCGAAGGTGATCGCGTCGCCGTTGGGATCCGAGGAGCCGGAGCCGTCCAGCGTGAGACCCTGGCACTCCAGCATCTGATAGGGCCCGCCGGCCACCGCGATCGGCGGCTGGTTGACCACCACCCGGACGGTGGTGAACGCCGGCAGCGAGGGCAACGGGGCGTTGTTGTCCGCCGTGTTGAGCACGCCGTTGTCCCACACGCGCAGACCGATGTTGTAGTCGCCGACCTGATCGAACACCCAGGTCACCTCGCACGGCGGCCCGGGCGCCGCCGCGTCACAGGCCGCGTCCGGATTGTCGAAGTCGTAGCCGTCCGATCCGTCGAAGTCCCACTCGTAGCGGGTGATGAAGTCGGTGGGATCGATATCGAACGAGCCGCTGCCGTCCGGCGTGAACGGCTGGCCGGCCGCCACCGTGTACGGCCCGCCGGGATCGGCGAAGGGCGCATGCGGCGGCTCGGCGATGATCACCACGCGGGTGTCGGTGTCGGTCTGGGGCACGGCCGCGTCGTCGGTGACCCGCAGCCGGGCGGTGTATTCCTTCGGGTAGGTGAGGCCGGGGTCGAAGTCGTAGGTGTGGGCAGCGATCGGGGTGTTGCCGATGAAATCCCAAGTGCCGTCGCCGTCGAAGTCCCACTCGTACTGCACGATCCGCCGGGTCGGATCGAGATGGAAGGAACCGGAGGCATCGAAGGCCAGCTCCAGGTCGAACGCCCAGACCACGTCGTCACCGGCGTCCGCCACCGGAGCCAGCGTGAACAGCGTGGGGTTCAGGATGATGATCTGCCAGGCGGTGTTGAAGACACGCCCCAGGTTCCAGGTCGGATCGGTGGGCCAGCCGCCGTCGGTTTGATGCCGGTTGAGGATGTAACGGGCCAGTCCGTCGGGCTCGTGATGATACCAGTCCAGGCCGGTGGCGTTGAGATTGACCACCTGCGGATTGGCCAGGCGCATGGCCTTGGCGAAGGCATACCACGCGTAGACGTTGTTGCTGTTGCGCCATTCCGACCAGCGGGCGGCGATGTAGTCCTCCGCCCCCGCCCAGCGCGCATCGTTGGTGGGCACGCCCAGCCAGGCAAGCTGGACCAGGCCCGACGGCGTGGTCGCGTACCATCCGCAGCAGAAGCTGCGGCCGGTGTAGCCGTAGCGCCCGTCCGTGAGCCGGCTGGCGTCGAGCCACAGGACGTTCTCATCCTTCACCCAGCCGGGAGCTTCCAGCCCCATGCCGTCGCGGGCGCCGATGAAGCCGATCGCCGCCCATTGCGCCGCCGAGTTGTCCGAGCCGCCGTCCCAACTGTACCGCCAGCCGCCCCGGCCGCCGCCCGACACCTCCTGCCCGAACGCGTACTGATCCATCATGTCCTGAACGATGTCGCGGTACGTGCGCCCGATGACGCCGCCCCCGCCGGTGGTGGCCACCCGGTCCGGCGCCCCGCTCGCCGCCAGGGCATCCATGACCATGCCGCCCTCGTAGATGGGTCGGCCACCGCTGACCGTCACGCCGCGGCTGTTGCCGTTGGAGTCGGGATCGCCGAAGGCCTGAATGGAAATGGCCGTGCTGTTCAGGGTGGTGAACAGGTAGTCAAAACCGCGACGGACGGTGTCGACGTAGGGATTGGACAGCGGATCGCCTTCCGGCCGATGACCGTTGATCTCGAAGGCCTGGATGGTGGACGCTGTCGAAGATGCGGTGTAGCTGCTGTACGACGTCCAGCGCCCGTCCGACTGCTGCTGCTTGTGCAGGTACCAGAGCCCCTCATCGACCGCGACGTTCACTTCGACGTCCTGGCTTTTCTCGCGCATGATCACGCGGTAGATGTCGCTGTAGACGTTGGCGGAGGTGTCGGACACGGTCAGGGTGGCGGTGAACAGCGCCCCCGGCGACCCGGTGTAGGTGTGCTGGACCTCGATGGCCCGCTTGTTGCTTACCGTGGCGGTAACGTCGGGCGTGCCGTCGCCGAAGGTCCAGCGGTAGGTGAGATCCGCCGCCGCCTGCGGTCCGTAGAACACCCCCTTGAGCCGGATCGACTTCCCTGTCCAGGTGTCGTGGGGCACGTCGGTGTTGTTGATCGGATCAAACCGCCAGGGCACGCAGGCCACCGCACCGGTGATCTCGACGCTGCTCAGCGCCGTATCGGTCAGACCGGTGGTGTCGGTCACGGTCAGCGTGACCGGGAAGCTGCCCAGGCTCTGGTAGGTGTGCTCGGGATTCCGCCCGTATCCGGTGCTGCCGTCGCCGAAGTCCCACAGGTACGAGGCAATCCCCCCGTCATCGCCTGATCCCCCGCCGTCGAACAGCACCGCCAGACCATGCACGCCGACGTACGGACCACCGGCATCCGCCACCGGCGCCGCTCCCACGGGCGAGAGCACCGCAGCGGCCATGCCGGTGCGGCTCTGTTCGTCGGTCACCGTCAGGCTGATCGCCGCGTCCGGCGGAACCCAGCAGTCAGCAGTCACGCCGGACACCCCGTCCGAGGCCACGATGCCCATGTTGTCCATGCGATGCTGGCCGCTGTGGGCGGTCAGTCCGGCCAGCAGGTTGCTCGCACTGCTGTACGTCGAGTCATAGATCAGCCGCCAGTCGGACTCGCCGACTTCCCTGATGTAATAGCGGGCTCCGGAGCCGGTCTTCAGATCGATGCGCGCATCGTGAAGCGTGCCCGGGCGATACCAGCCGACGGTGCCGCGATGGGTACCGCCTTCGTAGATGCTCAGCGAGCCGAAGTTGAAGTAGATCGCATACGGCATCTGGGTGTAGCTGAAGTTGGTGTTGTTGGTCTTGAACCCCCACATGGCATGACCATGCCCGGGCAGAACCTGGGCGCGAATGCCGGCTCCCGCGGCCCTGGCGATGGTGGCCCTGGTGAACGCATAGCCCGTGCCCCAGTCGCCGGAACCGGAGATGAACAGGGCATCGTTCTGGGTGGTCGCCTGCGTGAGCCAGGCATTCGCATCAATCGTGTCTCCGGTCAGCGGGTCCAGGTTGTGACACGGCACCCGCCAGTTGTAACCGGTGATCGCCGCGCCGGTCGTGCCGGGCACCGACTGAGAGGCATCAAGAGCTACAGGGAATAGACCGGCGCGCGCCTGCGTCGCGTCCAGCGGATACGGCCCGCCCGGATGCGCGACCGGATCCTCCGGGACGGGGTCGCCGGCCAGCGGCGCCGGCGCCGGTTCCCACGGCCCTGCCGCCGCCGCCTGCCAGACGCCGAAGTCGCTCTGGTCCACGTCGCCGTCGCCGTCCAGATCGGCGGCCGCGCATTCCGGCGCCGCCTGCGGCACGGCCGGTCCGGAGATGCAGTCGAAGAACACGGCCAGGTCGGCCCCATCCACCCGGCAATCCTTGTTGAAATCGGGTGCGGCGTTTTCGAGCGTGAGGGTTAACCGGGCATCGGCGGATGCGACCTTGTCCGCGCCGCGACAGATCTCGCAGCGATAGCTTCCGGCATCCGCGGCACGCAGGTCGTCGATCATCAGCACCGCGGCATGGGTACCGACGACACGACCGGTGTCACTCAGCTCAACTCCATCCTTGAGCCACTGGTAGAACAACGGGCCCGATCCGGTCATGGACACGCTCAGTGTCACGGAAACACCCGGGCAGGCGGAGACCGGCGCGGGATGCACCAGGATGGACAACGGCTCATCGCCGCCGTCGGTGGGCGACGGGAGCGCGGGAACCGTCACGTTGGAACCCTGGTAAGGACCGTCGGGCGAGCCGTCGTCGATGGGTCCGGAGAACACCGGCTCGGGCGGGACGCCCTGGGCGAGCAAGGAGACAGGGCCTGCGCAGGTAAGACTCAACCCCGCGGCCAGGCCGATGCGGCGTCGCGTTCGCGTGTTCATGATTCTGCTCCTCGCTGCCCGCGGAGTATCGAATCGGGGGGACGTGAATGGCTCCCGAACTCCGCAGCTTCAGGTTGTTCGACCGCGACGTGAGCGGTCACGAGTTTTCCGCGCGAGAGCGGAGAAAGGATCTGTCATGTCGGCGCGATGATTGCCGGACCGCAAAACGCAACCGCGGCCCGGCGGGAGGATCGCGGACTTGCCAACCGAAGAAAGGCCAGTACTGAAGCACCAACGGCAATCGACGGGTTGCCTGCAATCCCACCTGGAAACAGCGCAGAGCGGACGCGGCGCCCTGCGAAGGGCCCACCGGGGGCATCGGTGATCACACCGTGAACAGCTACACCCCCCGGTTCACCGTACCGATCAACTTTCGATGCTACGGATTGGGCCCATCGAGGTCAACGATGAAATGCGTGAAACGGACCTTTTTTGGGACCGACAACGCCTTCCCGGCCGGGAAATGCGCGAATCCTTTTGGAAAAAGGGTTGCGATCGGCCCCCGCAAATCCATATACTGGAAACACAGGTCGTCTCATCGTCCTGCGCTGCGACCGGTACACGGGCGTTCCCCTTCTCGCCGTGATGGGCCCGAGCGGTCGCCGCAGATCGATCAGGGATGAATCCGATCGCGTTGGAGAACAGGGAGGGTGGTGTTGCCCACATGGTCGCTTGCGCGCCGCCGGGCGGCACAGCAGGGTGGAACAGAAGCTGACGCCCACTTGGGAGATCGCACATGCGCTGCCGTGAACTGATGAAGACGTTGCCGCTGCTGGCCATGCTGCTCGCCCCCGTGGCCGGCTTCGCCGATCCGATGAACCCCGACTTCGAGGACGGGCTCAACCACTGGATGGTCAGCGGGCAGGTTCTGCACCAGTCCGACGCCATGGGCGGTTACGCGCTCTTCACGGAATCGCAAACCC